>JALXBG010000079.1 GCA_026991605.1 Sulfurovum sp. | reverse complement strand
CTCTATGTTTACTTCTACTTATGGTAAAGTCATTAGAGCTTACAAGTTCGTTGTCTTTGTTGTAGAGGTAATTTGTACTAGCCCCTGCATAAGTTACAGAAGTAGGTATGAAGTCGTTGTTATAGGTGTAAGCTATGGTTTGGTTAAGTAGTCCGCTTTGGACTATACTTGTGACTAGCGTCCCGTCGTAGGTGAAGCTGAAGCTTTCACTTCCTTTGCTTATTTGACTGATATTACTTTGACACGCATAACTATAGTTCGTAGTCCCTTCCTCTGTTTGTATGCTTGTGACTCTACCGTTAGTGTAGGTAGTGTCTATACTTTCCCCACTAGGTTTAGTCACCTTGGTTACACGACGTTGTTTGTCGTAGGTGTAGGTAGTAGCCAACTGTAGAGGTGAAGTCATGGAGACTCTTTTGTTTACACCGTTGTAGCCGAAGGTATGGTCCGTAGGGGTTGGTGTGGTAAGTGTGGTCATGTTACCGTTACTGTCATAGGCATACTGCATCGTATGACCATCAGGGTAGGTAATGCTTGTAAGTCGGTCTCTAAGGTCGTAAGCGTAAGAGGTAACTTTCTTGCTTGGGTCTGTGGTGGTGGCTAGGTTTCCTCTGGCATCATACGTGTAAAACGTCTTTCTATAACCAAACTTCTCCTCAGTAACCCTACCTTTGTCATCGTAGGTGTAAGTAGTAGCATAGAGTCCGTAAGGATTGATGCTTTTTACTTGGGTGTTCTTAGCTCCAAAGGTTGTAGTATTTTTCTTACCTTCAGAACTCACATGCCATGCCTTAAAACGCTCAAAGTCACGTTTGTCTTTGCTGAGTTTACCGTTGAGTCTGGTGGTCATATAGATGTTTTTAAGTACACCGTTATCATCTACTCTGTAGCTTTTGTTGGTACTAATGACCTTACTTAACCCACTTGGTGTAGTCACTGTAGTACTTTTTAGTACACGTCTGTTGGTGTAAGGGTCTTTATAGAGTGTACCGTCAGCATTTTTCTTATAGATGTTTGTGGTCTTCATGCCACAGCTAGTAGTAGAGCTTCTACTGTCATCTACAGTGTTTTCGTAGAGTATGATGTCCCCAGAGGGGAGTATCTTCTCTGTTTTTAGGGTGCTGTTGTTTTCTAAGAAATGGTTTTTATAGACGATGACATCTCCACTGGCACGGGTAACGGTATGTGAGCCGTAGCTCTCTGCTGTGTTTGAGCCGAAGAGCCATTTACCTTGTTCGGCATCGATGACTTTGACTATTTTTCCAGCCTCATCAAAAAAGTGTAAAAAACGGTTCCCTTTTGGTTCTGTCTCTACAGTCATCAAATGGCGTTCATACTCAAAAGCGTAAGAGCTACTGTCTTCATATTGCACTTCTAGCAAATCACCATTATTATCTATGCTTAAAAGCGTTCTTTGCCCCGTGGGAGCGACGATTGCCGTCACCGTACCGTTGGCATCTCGTTCGATTGTCGAAATTTCTCCATAAATATCGGTAAGTGTTACTAATCTACCCACATTATCGTAAGAAAAGGTGGTTTTTGTCTCTTTTGTGTAGAGGTCTCTGGTACTTTGGAGTTGTCCAGTTGCATCAAAAAGGAGTTCATTTGAGCCATAGACAACTACCGTAAGGTTGTTTTCTGCATAGCTACGACTAGGTACAACATATGCCCCAGAGCCTAGCTGCAAATTACCTTCTTTAAGGCTATGGTATGTAGAGATGCCCCACCCCTTAGCCACCACACCATCAGCAACAAATCTACTCTGATAGTGCAACCCAAAGTCTACACCTGTTAGCGCTATATCTTCATGAAACACTTGCCCTTTAGGAGAAACATACGAGCTGATAGGTTCATCACATATATTATCGTGGTCAGGGACTAGACATCTGTATTCATCTTTACAGCTAACCCTTCTTGTCTGCTGTAAAGCATTTGGGAAAGCCAAACATTCTGCAGCATCTAAATTACTATCAGGCTTATAATTATCAGGAACTTCAGGGAACTGCGTGTCTTCCTCTGTACAATTATCAATACATATAGGAGGTGTGGCATTCATATCTAAAGTTTGGTTGTCATCACATTTGGGAACAGACTGATAACAACGTGTATTTTCTCCACAACACCCTGTTTTCCATGTTTGGGTCACTATATTTGAAGTGTTAGTATCGCTACAGACATCAGGCAACGTAGCATTTGTATCTGAACAAGACTTCTCACCTACTAGTTTCCAAAGAGTTGTGTTAGTGTCTTCTGGCGGGGTTGGGGTTGGGTCGGAGGGCTCGGTGCAAGGTTTGCAAAACCATCTACGCCCTTTAATCGTAACCTTACATGCTGATTCATAAAGATTCTCAGACACTAAGAGTTGAACTTCTTCATATTCCCATTCCGTATGACTTTTACTCCAATAAGTACAGGTACTCTGTTCTTGAGATAATTCTTGAGGACAAGGGTTAACAACTCTTCTGTTAAATATACTAACACGATCCATTGGATACAAATCACTATCTTCTTCAACCCACTCATAACCATCTCTACTACACTCACAATTACTATACTCTTCTTCCGTAGAAGCTTGAACAAACGTACTTAAAAAGACAACCATACATAAAGTTACAAACCATACTATTCTTTTCATCAATACCCTTTAAATCATAATTAAAATCATTCAAATAGGTAATCTGGCAATCTACAAGAGACCCATAATTTTCTGTCCTCACTTCACAATGAGTTTAGCTTTTTCTTTTTATATTATAAATAATATCTAAAAATGCAGAGGGGGTCAATAAAAATAACACACCTACCCACGTAACTTCCTAGCAAACTCCACCGCCTCATTCGTAGGATTTTCCCCTGCGATGATACGTGAAATCTCATGGACTCTACCCTCTTCACTCAACTCAATCACCTGACTTTTATCTACATCTTTGGTGACAACTATGTGTTGGTCTGCCTGAGCTGAAAGGTGTGGTTGGTGGGAGATAGCAAAAATCTGATATGCTGTGGATAGTTTTGTAATCATCTGAGCAATAGCAATAGACTCATCACCACTGACATTGGCATCTATCTCATCAAGTATGAGAACACCTTCATTTTTATTTTCTTGAATGGTTGACGCCATAAGTGCCAGACGTACACGGTTAAACTCCCCACCACTTAAGGTAGTCGTGGTAGAACCTCCCAACATCACATCTAATACATCAGCGCCATTACCCTCTAAAGACTTTGATGTAAAAGTAAAGCTAAGCGCAGGCAGTTTAAGTGTTTTCAAATACCCTTCTAACACCTTTTCTAACGCTTTAGCTTCTTTTTTACGATGGCTTGAGAGCTGTCTTGCCAAAGTAGAGAGTTCCATATACTCCATACTCAAAAAAGACTCCAACATACTTTTATCTTGCTCAATATTTTGATACCCTGCCAACTCTTTTTTCTTCATCTCTTTATATGCCAGAGCCTCTTCTATCGAACCATATCTCTGTTGTAAGGCAGTAATGTCTGAGAGTCTATCGAGTATCTCTTCTACATCCATCTCTTCAAGTTCAGATGCTAGGTGTTCCGTCTCCTCAAAGTCTGCACGTACTTGATTCATGGCATCGGTAAAGATGGAAGCATCTTTATCTAAAAGTCTATAGACCTCTTCTACCGCCCCCTCAGCAGAAAATATATCCATAGCGGTAGAAAGTGATGCCTTGATTTTATCTATGCGAGAAAGCTGCTTTTTTACCTGCATAAGTGCTTCATCTTCCCCAATTTGAGGGTTTATTTTCTCTATTTTGTTCACTTCATACGTTGCAAACTCTATCAGTTCTGCAAGTTTTGCCTCATTTTCTTTGATTTTGGCAAGTTCCTGTGTTTTTTCTTTATAGTTTAGATAACGCTTTTTATACTCTTTTAAAAGTTTTTTGAAGCTTTTGTCTTTTGCTAAAAGTGAACTGTCCAACATAGTTATAAGTGTTTCAGATTCAAAACCACTTTTATCACGAACTGAGAGATACTGTACATAAGGCATAAACATCTCATGTAAGGCCTTTTTTGAGATATTTTGCCCATCTATAAGGTACCGGAGTTTCTCTTTTTTCAGTGTTTTAACTGTCAATTCATCTTCAAGTTCAAAATTTTCACTTATCAGTTTTGTAGGCTTATGCAGTGTCACTTCACAAAGTTTCGCTGCACCTTGTGTGCTATACCCAAAACTTGAAAGTATGGCAGACATAAGTACAGACTTACCCGCACCACTTGGTCCTGTAAAAACAACCAGCCCTTTGTGAAACTCCAGTTCTACTTCATCAAAAGTGACGAGTTCACGTAGATACAAACGCTCAATCAATGTGCATCACCCCATGAAAGTTTATCTCTTAATACAGAGAAATAATTACGCTCTTTTCTATGTAAAAGCTTCGCTCCACGCTTTGCTCCCATGATGACCAAAGTATCTTCAGGTGTCATCTCATAATCATCCTGTCCATCTATCACGGCAATAATGCGTTCTTCAGGAGATGAAAGCTCAATAGTAAAATCTGCAGGTACAACCAATGGTCGTTGTGTTAAAGAGTGCGCCATAATCGGCGTCATAATAAGTGCCTGCGTCAAAGGGTACATAACTGGACCACCCGAAGCAAGGTTATATGCCGTAGAACCTGTAGGCGTAGCAATAATAAGCCCATCACCTTTATAGGTATTGAACCGTTCACCATCGATAGATGCATAAATTGTTGCCATTTTTGAGACTACAGGACGGGTAATGACTACATCGTTAAAGGCAAAAAACAACTCTTTTTTACCATCCTTTCTCTGTAAGTACCCCTCAATCATCATACGTTCATCGATACGATACTCTTCAGAGGTAAGTTGCTCTAAAAACTGCTCCACATCATCGATAGTCACATCGGCTAAAAAACCTAAGTTTCCAGCGTTAATCCCTACTACAGGCTTGTTGTAACTATGCGAACGTCGTACGAGAGAAAGTAAAGTACCATCTCCCCCCAAAGAAACAAGAAAATCAGACTTTTCACACATCTGGGCAAAAGGTATCCCTTTTAATCCTATCATCTCTGCCGAACGTTCAGCCAACAGCACAGCAATCCCGTTAGTCTCAAATTGAGACCTAATACGTTCATACAATGTTCTAATATCAGGATCATTTGGTTTTAAAATAAACCCTGCAGTTTTAATCTGTTCTAACTTTTGATTACTCATAGCGTTCCTATTCTTCGAAGAATATTTATTGATGATAGATTAGCATATTATCGCTTTGAAGGTGAAAAATAGTGCAAATTGACATATTTTACTATCCAAATACAATGCTAAACAACATTTAGCTATAATCGCGTCAATTTAATTTTAGGAACGCGTACTATGAGAACACATTATTGTGCAGAAGTAAACGAAGAACATATCGGACAAGAAATCACCGTAGCAGGTTGGGTAGCAAGCCGTAGAGATCATGGTGGACTTATCTTCATTGACCTTAGAGACAAAGATGAAGTCATTCAGCTTGTCTGTGACCCTGCAGACAATGCAGAGGCTCATAAACTTGCAGAAGAAGTAAGAGACCAGTTTGTATTGGTAGCTACGGGTAAAATGAGAGCCAGAGGTGAAGGACTTGAAAACCCTAAACTTAAAACGG
>JALXBG010000078.1:3485-18402 GCA_026991605.1 Sulfurovum sp. | reverse complement strand
ATATATGAAAACCTTACAGATAGAAAACACAGAGATAGAAACATTTATAGCCAATCGCTACGGAAATGATATGCAAAGTTTATGGCAAGACTTTAGCTCTTTTGTTAAAGTTTCATTGAGTGATGGGTACGATACTGTCACTAAACAAGAAGCTAAAGAAAGAGTAGCCCAAGCCATAGAAGAGATAGAGTCTGGGGATGCTGATATGCTTAGCCAAGAAGAGTATGATAAAGATATGCATGCATTTATGAAAGCTCTTTAGTGAGAGTGGTACGTAAAAGAGAGTACTTAATTGAACTCAAAAATATACTCTCTTTTATAGCTCTAGACAGTCCAAACAGAGCTAGAACATTTAAAAAACAACTTGACTTTAGAGTAAATGGTTTGACTCATTTTCCATATAAATATAGACAATCTATTCATCATGATAATGAAAATATAAGAGACCTAATCTACAAAGGTTATACTATCGTTTATAAAATAAATGAAACACATAGCAAGATAGAAGTAGCAGATATATTTAAATACCAAGACAAATAAACCTCTAAAATCCTAAAATTGAAAATAGGCAAGAATAGGGGTTGGATGACAATGACAACTCTTCAAGCCTATACAATATTTGCTAGCCCTTACGGCGAAGCTGTGATAGTATGCAAATTTCCTCATGTGGTGGGTTGTAAACCCACCCTACGAAAGCTATAGACTACACGTTTAGGCAGGCTCATTACAAAACGCCTGCTTAGAACAAAATATATACCGCGTACCTAAAAATGTAAACTCCAAATAATAGGCATGAAGCATAAGTCTTGAAGCTCCTGTTGTTTTGATGCGTTCATCAATTTCTATTTTATCATTTAAAAAATCATCGACAAAATTTTCATCGAGTCCATAGATGGGGTCACCTACAATCCTATGTCCGATAGAGTTTAAATGTACTCTTATCTGGTGTTGGCGACCTGTGTAGGGGATGGCTTCTACCAAGGTTTGGTTTTTTACTCTGTCGTAGGCTATGGGTCGGATGCGTGTGCTTGATGTTTTTCCATTTTCTGATGTCTGCATTTTTAACTTAATCAAACCATTTGAAGTGGTGATTTTTTTCTCTATCAAAACATCCTCTTTTAACGCATTGTCTATGAGGGCTTTATATTTTTTAACAAAGGCTTTTTTCTCAAACATCTCTTTGAGTACATATTGAGCGTATCCATTTTTAGAGACGAGTACGAGTCCTGATGTCTCTGCATCTATTCTGTGGACTAAGTTGGCTTCATCACCAAACTGGTAGCGTATTTCATCTAAGAGCGTGTACTCTTTAGAACGAATGGTTGGGTGTACAAGTAGTCCTGAGGGTTTGTCAAAAAGTGCAAAGTGTTCTGTTTGGAAAAGTGGTTTTAAACCTTTGGTGATGGGCTCGAAGATTAAAACTTTTACACTGCCAGACTTTAGCACTTTTCCTTTTTGTAAAGGTCTGTCTTTATGGTCAACTATCCTCGCGTTTCTCAAGAGTTTATGTGCCAGTGTTTCAGACAACTTTACAACATCTACTAAAAAGTCTTCTACTCTTTTGCCTGCTATGACATCATATTGTTTAAGTACATAGGGCAACGTTAGTCCTCTCTCACTCTTTTATAGGTGTCATTATACTCTTTAAGCATTAAATCATATACTGTCACGATGGACAAAAAATTAAAAAAATATATAGCACACTATGATGCTATACAAAACTGTAAAAGTCATGCACTTCTGCCAAATGGCGGGATGATAGTCTTAATCAACCAAGATACAAAGTGTGAGGTAACTATTGAAAATCAGGCTTACACACTAGAAAGTTTCCAAGCCATACTTATCAATGCCTATGAAGAACCTGTGACTGTCCAATCAAGTGACACGTTAGACCTTATTGCAGTAAGATTTAAAGGTGCAGGGGCTTCTTTTTTCTATGAAGAACAGATGGATGTACTCATGCAGCATCCTAATGAGCCTATCTATATAGAAAATAATATCTTGGAAAATGAACTAGACAGCTATTTCAAAAATCGTCTAAAGCCAAGTAAATTGCCTTTTAATATCATGAGAATCATTGATTTGTTAGATGAACAGGGAAGTGACTACTCTATAGATGAAGTGTTAGCCATAGCCAATGTACTAAGAAAGATATTGGATAAGATGTTTAACTTGAGAACAGGCTTGACTTTCAAAACCTATGCAGGCTTAAGGGAATCTCTAAGTGAATTGGGGAATTAGCTTCTTCTCATCTTCTTGTGAAAGATACCTCCACTTCCCACTCTCAACATCAAGCCCAAAACTACCAATACTCATACGTTTGAGCTCTAACACTTTTAAAGGTGTTCCAAACTTGGGGTCTTTGAGTGCGCCAAAGAGTCTACGGATATGTCTGTTCTTCCCCTCGTCAATGGTTATGCGGAGTCTTGTTTTTGCGCCACCCATGCCTATTATCTCGACATTGAGGGCTTTGAGTATGTCGTCTTTGCTTTTCACACCTTTTTTGGCTGCGACGATGTGTTCATCTGTCACATGACCACGCACCCAAATCTCATATACTTTAATGCACCCTCCGGGTTTGGTTAAAACATTGCCTATCTTGCCATTGGTAGTGAAAAGTAGAAGCCCTTTTGAGTCCAAGTCTAGCCGTCCTATGGGCATCCACCCATCATCAAACACCCATTGGGGTAAAAGATCATAGACTGTTTTTCTTCCACGCTCATCTGAACGTGTCACGATGTAGCCTTTGGGTTTGTGAAGAGCTAAGAGGTTTTTGGAGGTGCTTTTCAATACAAAAACCCAAACAACCAAAGTGGTATTTTTGACCCAAAACCTATTTCTAGCTCATCGGCTACTACATACGAGTTTTCGATGTCTTTTATCTGCTCAAATCCTTTGTTTTTACCACCTATTTCGAAGGTATAGGTCTCATCTACTAAAAAATCACCTCTGTCTACATAGTATATAGAGTAGCCAAACGATACAGCAAAAGCAAAAAAGGTTTCTCTAAGCGTACCTACCTCACTTTTTTTACAAAGTGCTGCAAATAGATTGGGGTGTGCAAGGTAGAGTTTGTCTGGTTTTTGCATAGACTTAAAACGCTTAGCTTCAAAAGTCACATGTCGTAGCAATTCTGCACGGTGTAGGTAGTCAATGTAGTTATATAAAGTAGCCTTAGAGACACCTACTTTTGTAGAGAGCTTTTCTACAGAGAGTTCCAGTGGTTTTGAGATGCAGATACTCAGTAGTAGTTTTTTGAGTACTTCTATTTTAGCAGCGGGCACACGGTAGAGGAGTGCTATATCTGTATAGAGTATGGTATTGATAGTATCTACCATCTTTTGGTTATAGCTCTCTAAGTCTTTTAAGTAGTAAGGGTATGCACCAAAGGTCAAATAGTCATGATAGAGTTTGAGTATTTTATGTTTAGCAAGCTTAGTCATAATACTATCGGCATAATTTGTATGATTTTTCAAAAGTGACGCTAGTGTGTAGGATGGTAATGCTATCTCTAGTTGCAGTTCTATAAATTCTCTAAACGATAATGCAGGCAACTTAAACATCGCATAGCGTCTAGTAAAAGAGGCATTGGTTAGCTTGATAGCAGAAGAACCCGAAAATATGATTTTGAGTTCTAAAAAATCATAGATAGATTTGAGCTCTTGTTCAAAGTTTTTAGCTTCATGTATTTCATCTATAATCAAACACTTTCCACCTTGTTCATAAAAGTACTCTGCAAAAGTATAGAGTGAAGTATCTGCAAACACAGGATGGTCACAAGAGAGATAGAGTATCTCGTCTAAAGCATACTCTAAAGCATACTCTAAAGCATGTGAAACTTGTAACATCAATGTCGTTTTACCCACCCCTCTACTACCGTATATACCTATGATGTTACTTTTTGAAGAGAGAATGGAGTCATATAAAAATCTTTTATACTCTGGAAGCTTGAGTTTAAATTTGTTGTAAGATATTTTTTGGATATTTTCAAACAATTCTAACATAGATACTCCTAATCGTTCAATATATTAAACGATTATAGCATTAAATAGATAAATGTATAATTCTATTTAGGGATTTAGGTTATTTGATTGTGTTATGCCTTAAAACTCAACTCACAAACAACCTGTGCATGGTCACTTGTAAGTAAAGATCCGTCTTTATTGTCTACTAGATGTGCATCCAATACAGCATAGTCTGTCACTTCGGCTATGCTATTTTCATTCTCTTTATGAAAATGCTGTGAGATAAAGATGTAATCGAGTACATTTCCTTTGCCTAGAAAGTAACTGGTAGACTTTCGCTTTAGCTCTTTTGCTTCTGGGTGAGGGTTATAGACCTCTTGGGTGTATTGATGGTGGGCATCATGCAGGACAAGGTGTTCTGCACTTGTGTCATCGTGGTATTGGTGGTTGGTGAGTGCATCTATGGTGAGAGAAAACTCTTTATCATTGAGGTCACAGAGTAGTACTGCGGGAGTTTTTTTGTATTTTTGTATATCATAAAAAAGAGACGAAGCCTCACAGAGTCTCTGTTTAAGAGCAGTAGAATGTTTGTCATCTAAAGATTTAAATATTAGCTCTTTTTTATGCGCTAAGGTATGGCTTTGGTTAAAGATATATTCGAAGGCATTGAGTCTGTTGGACTTTAGATGACAGACATAGACTAAGAGTTCTTGCTTGTTTGGCAAGTTAATTAAGGCTTTTACCGGTACTCTTGAAAAACGAAACACCTCTTCAAAACCGTGTGTTTCCAGGCTAGGAAGATGTGTTTCTACGGGTTGTACATTGACTATGGGGTACTTAGAGGCGATGGCAACGGTGGTAGTGACATATTTGAGTCGGTTGTTCTTGCTTAGTTTGGCAACGTCGACCACTTTAAAGTACTCATATCCTAACTCTTTGACAAGTTTTTTTAGTGCTTTTCTTGAAAATACCTCTTGAAAGCCTATGATGTCACAGTCCATCTTGCGTATTTGCTCTTTTATCCATGTGGTTTTTTCGGCCCATTGGCGTGCATTGAACTTCTCTTTTTTTGTGTACCACGAATAGGGTGGCTCTACAAACTGAAAAAGATTAAAGGTACCGAGTCTTATTTTCATAGTGTAAGTATAACTAAAAGTTAGATACTCTATGGCAATAAAGGAAATCGATGAAAAACGTTTTAATCATAGTATCACACCCAAGAGAAGAGAGCTTAACAGTGAGTATGGCAAGTGCCCATGCCGAGGCATCTAAAAATGTAGGTAACAGTGTAGAAGTAATAGACCTTTACCGTTGTGAGAAACAACAGCCGTTTTTTACCTATGAAGATGCCAATGGTGTCTACCAAACAGAAGAGATGACTTACTTTCAAGAGAAGATAGAAAAAGCCGATGAAATCGTCTTTTTCTTTCCATACTGGTGGGGGAGTATGCCTGCGATTTTGAAAAACTTTTTAGACTGGAATCTCTCTAAAGGGTTTGCGTTTACCTATGAAAACGGACGACCTAAAGGACTGCTAGAGGGCAAACATGTGAAGCTCTTTACTACCACTGGTGCACCGAAGTTTTTCTACACCATTACAGGTGCAAACAGAAGACTTAAAAATATGTTTAAAGAACAGATAGTAAACTTCTGCGGTATGAAACTAGAGTCTTGTAACATTTATGGTGGTGTAGATACCTCTGGTAAGAATGTAGAGGCTATCTTGGCAGATGTGCCTATGAAGATATAGGACTTTACTATGTATAATCCTATATCGTCTGAATTTTTTGACCAATTAATGGTTGCGATGGAAAGAAAAATTCCATCTACCATTGAATATTATAAAAATGAGGAACAAGTAAAAAAGAAAGAGAAAGAAAAAATAAAAGCTTTGGTACAAACGATGGAACTCATAGATGGTTTTGAGTTTTTAGTCTTAGATACTGGAGAGAAAATTAGGTTGTCGTGGGTTGTTACCTTTAATGGGAAAAGACATAGGGTAGATTGATAGTTACATAGTTAAAAGTAGCCTTTATCTATTCTGTCCTGATTTTCACGTCTGTAGGGTGGGTCACACCCACCACATAATAAAATCTACATACTGTAAAACTATCGCCGTAAGGGCTAGAAAAATAAAGAAGATATGTCATTTATTCACATTTTAAAAGTGTGGTGATTATGTTTACCTCGTATCTTTACTTTGAGAAAAGTGTATATTCAACGACCACAATTCTTAATTTTTTATGCTAGAATCATAGTAGAACTTCATTAAAAAAGGAAAATAAATAAAATGAATAAGATTGCTCTACTAATTATGTTTGTATTGAGTAGTGCAGAGATGTTGTCTGCCGGAGCAAATTTTAGAGGTACAGCTAGAGGGATATTTGTAAATCCTCATGGAGGGTCTGATCAATCAGGTGTAGGGACAAACTCATATTCTTATGGATCTCCTACTCCAAATAGCGTATCTTTTCGGGGAAAACAGTTTAATATTACAACGGAAAGTGGGTATATCTTTGGAAATACTGCACAAAACAATAGACCGGCTTTTTCTTTAGGCACAATAGAATACTATAATGGTGATACTTCTGTTGGTAGAGCTAGTATACAATTAGATATAGAAGTGTACTTTACATTACCTGTGGTAACTAGTGCTAAAACTATTTCTTCAAAATTAAATTTTTTAATAACACCATATAATGATGATAAGAATATTTCTGCTGACTATCTTTATTTACCTAAGTCTATTAGACCAGAAACACTACTGACGCAAGATGGAGCACCAATAACAATCGAACCTTTTGGTTTTGCGACAACTGATGTAAATGGATTTACTAAAATTGATGAATTTCATGTATTTGAAGGTGAATTTGCATCTGCCGAATTACTTGCACATATTACATCCTCTTGTGAACCTATTGTGGATGGAGCTGTAAAAACATGGATTAGTGATCATATAAATTCAGATAATACTATAGCGAAAAATGCGGCAATGAATGCAACTTTTATACCTAGGTTTAATCTTTCTTTAGATGAAGCTGCAAAGCTATGTGGGTATGATCATTTTAATTGGGTGCAATATGTTCTTGATGACCCTAAAGCTGGTATGTATGCTGCCAATAACCCTACAAAACTACTAAAAGGTCCATTTCTAGATCCTCCAATTGGTGGATATACAACACTGATAGATGATACTCTACCTTATTATTGGGGTGAAAATAGTCCAACTGCGCATGAGATACAAGAGAATACATTTAAATCAAAGTTGGAGTTTTATGATGCCCCAGAAGATGAAGATTTACAAGGTAATGAGACAGTCAAATTTATTATTGGACTTGTAGGGGTATTGGCAAATGACAAATATGATATGCTCTATGTTTGGGAGTGGAAGTCTAATTATAACGGACACACAGGAACAGCACATTTTAAAAATATTTCTTATTTAAGCCCAGGAGGAACAGGTGGTGCTAGTATCTCAAAATTAGATTTGACAGCAGATGAAATACCACTAAGTGTAAGACGGCTGATGCAAAAAGATGGTGCAAGAAACATTGATTTACCAGTGTATTTGGATTTACTTCCTTTACCTCTTTTATATAATGTACTTTTTGATTAAAAGAAAATAGTATGAACTTTAAATTATTTATTCTCTTGGTATTGCTTACGAGTAATGTTAGTGTAGCAAAAGTAGACAAAGACTTTTCTCTTGCAGTAGAAGTTGAAAACGATACATTGGATTTATCTCGTCCCAATCTACCTAAAGGTTATAATGATACTAGTTATTACTTTTGGGCTAAAGCCATCATTACCAATGAATCAATGTTTCCTAAAAAACTCACTACTTGGGCTTGTAGTGGTGCGGGCTTTAAAGTAGAGCCAAGTTTTATTCATAATGCAGTAAAATGTAAAAAAAATTATCCTAAAACTATCTTACTTCAAGCCAAAGAAAGCTATAAAATACCCCTATATCTTTCTTTTAAGAAAAACTATACTGGTGATACACTAAAGTTTAGAATACGTTACCCTATGGCAGCAATTGATTGGAGTGAATTTATTACTATAAAGCTACGTAAATAGTCATATTACAAAGTTTTTAAAAAATAGTAAAAATAGGGGTCAGTCGCCACGTTGAATATACACAATCGCATATCGAACTATGAGGTAAACACTCAACCTTTTACAGACTTCGTAATAAAATACCCACCCACAAGTACAGGCAGTATGCCTAAAATCTGTCTAAATTCTGGAACCTCACCCAAATAGAAGTATGCAAACACAAGTGTCATGACAGGTACAAGTCCCATCATCGCTGAGACTTTGGTGATACTAATGCGGTGCAAAGCTTCTATCCACATAATTTTGGAAATGACATAGACGGCTATACCTATAATAAGCAGGTAAGGCAGGGCAGATATGAAATCTTCATAGTGTGTGGTAGGTTCAAAGTACCATGCCATGGCTGCGATAAATGGTAAGCCTACAATGGTTCGAAACCCTAGTATGGTTTCTGAAGAACAGTATGTCCTCGCTCTTTTTTGGTAAAAATTTGCAAAAGGAGCAATGGCAGCACCAATTAAGATGAGTACATCACCTTTGTTAAAACTAAGGTCATCAGGTACAAGTATAATAAATGCACCCACACCCATGATAAATGCACCAGCCAGATGTAAATTATCTATCTTTTCTTTACCTATGATATTAAAATAAAGATAGGAAAATAGAAGTTGTAAAAAGATGATAACCGCCATATTTCCTGCTGTGGTGTACCTCATACCTATAAATACAAATAAAAAGAGTGTTGTTATCCAAAAGCTTGTAAGAAGTAAGTCTTTATAGGCTTCTTTGTTTTTAAGTTCTTTAAATCTATCGCGTTTGTACATTATAATGATGAAAAAAACCAATGCAATAATGAGTGAATAGGTATAGGTATGCAAAGCACCAATGTAAGACATCGCCACGATGGAGAGTATGGGAAACCACGATTCAATCATGGCAAGACCTAGCATAAGGAGTTCGCCTTCACGTTCTCTTGTCATTTAGATTTCCTTATGTATTTTTTGTATTGTATCTTAAAGCTGTGTAATCTACTACACAAAGAATACAGAGAGTTCATAGTAAAATACATCTACTACTTTCAAGGACTAACTTATGAAACAAAACAAATTGTTATTTTTCTCTTTATGGATGCTGTTGAGCTCTACACTTCTTATGGCAGGGGAAGCAGATACTCAAAGCACAATGACCATCATCTTGGGGGCTTTTGTCTCAGGTGTACTGTTGACGTTTACACCTTGTGTACTTCCTATGGTGCCCATCATCTCTAGTATCATCGCAGGGCAGGGTGAAGATGTAACGAAGACTAAGGCTGTGATGTTGGCTGGGACGTATGTTTTTGGTACTGCAGTGACGTATGCCATTATGGGTGCATTGGCAGGGGCTACAGGTGAGCAGTTACAGTCGTATTTTCAAAATGCATGGGCGATAGGTGCGATGACCTTAGTCTTTGTGCTTATGGCTCTGTCTATGTTTGGGCTTTTTACTATTCAATTACCTTCTTTCATACAGTCTAGACTCAACGCTGAGTCTCAAGGTATGAAGGGTGGTAATTTTATCCCTGTCTTTTTATTAGGGATGGTTTCCGCGCTTATATTGGGGGCGTGTGTGTCACCTGTGCTTATCTCATTTCTCTCTGTAGCCATCGCAACCTCAGATGCAACACTAGGAGCCTTAACGATGTTCTCTCTAGCTCTTGGAATGGGAGTACCACTCATTGCACTTGGTTTTGGAGCAGGGTATCTCATACCAAAGGCTGGTATGTGGATGGACAAAGTAAAATATTTCTTTGGTGTACTTCTCTTAGGTGTAGCTATAGAGATTTTCTCTAATTTGGAACTTATTAACCCTTTATTTCTTTGGGGTACATACGCTGTAGGTATCGCTGTCTATTTGGGTGCGACACAAGAATTGAGTAGTGAGAGGAATGGTTGGGCAAAACTTCAAAAAGCAGTAGCAACAGTACTTATTATCTGGGGCGCTATCCTTATGGTGGGTGCTGGGTATGGTGAGCAAGATATTTGGCATCCTTTACCTAAAACCGTTGTGAATGTCGTTGGTGGTGGGGATGGAAAACCCAAACTTTCTGGGGCGATGCCATTTGAAGAGATACCGAATATTACTGCGTATGACATCAAAAGACGTCAGGCGATGGATGAAGGGAAAACAATAATCATGTTTTTTCATACAGACACCTGTCCCGTCTGTAAGCATCTACGCGATACAACATTTAAAGACCCAAAAGTACAACAGATACTTAGAGATAAGTATATTGCCGTGAGTGTCAATATGACACCTAAAAAGAGTGAGAAAGCCCAAAGGCAGATGGAAGAACTTAAAAAGAAATTTGGCATCTTTGGCCCTCCAGGTTTTGTGTTTATCGACAGTGATGGACAAGAGATGAAAGATGAACAATTTTATGGCTATCAAGAGCCAAGCGAGTTTTATGATACGCTTGACTTGATAGCAGAATAATCAAGGGTTAAGGGTAGACCATTGATTCGGTTTATTTTAGCTATACTCTCATCGTACAAATAAGCCTAAAGAATACTTATGAACCTCTTATCTAAAAATGCCCCACTTGAAGAGTCTATATCTAAAATGAAAGCTGTTTTAGCCTCCGTGGGATGTGAAACTACTTTTTCAGAAGAGAAACATCCCTTGTCACATTGTTACTCCGTCAATGTGGCTTCGGTTGAAGCTCCCAACCATATTTACGCCAACGGTAAAGGCAGTCTTTCTGAAGCTTCCATGGCAAGTGCTTTGGGTGAATACATAGAGAGATTACAAACCAATAACTTCTTTATAGACTTTTATCTGCCCAATAGAAAATATTATCCTGATGAGGTGGCATTTGAGTTTGATGGTGCATACCTCAATGAAGAACTGCACGCTCTTTACAACCCTGATGGAGAGATGAATGCCTTAGATTTGGTTGATTATAACAGTGATTACACCGATAAAGTGGTAGCGCTCCCTTTTATACGACAATCCAACGGTGAACAAACCTATATACCTATTAATATATTGAGTAACCTTTATGTAAGCAATGGACTTGCAACGGGTAACACTCCACAAGAAGCACAGGTACAAGCACTGAGTGAGATTTTTGAGCGTCATGCCAAAATAGAGATAATTAAAAATGGTTATGCCCTTCCTGCTTTTCCCGATGAAATCGTTGCCTCATTTCCTAAACTTCAAAGCGATGTGCAGGCACTTAGAGATCTTGGTTACATCATCGAAGTACTTGATGCTTCTTTAGGGGGAAAGTATCCTGTTACAGCTATCTCACTCATCAACCCTGACAATGCAACGCTATTTGTCTCTTTTGGTGCGCATCCTATTTTGGAAGTCTCGTTGGAACGTACCATGACAGAACTGATGCAAGGAAGAGGACTAGATAACCTTGATGCCTTTGAAGTACCTACTTTTGACATGAGCATCGTCTCTGATAGTTTTAACCTTGAGTCTCATTTTATAGACTCTAACGGAAAGTTGGGTTTTGGGTTTTTAAGTGCGCGTAAAAGTTTTTCTTATACCCCATGGGACTATAAAGGTGAAAACAGTGCTGATGAATACGTGTATTTAACAACAATCTTAGAAGAAGAAAAAAAAGGGATATACCTAAGGGAGTACAACTACCTTGGCTTTTACTCTTGTCAAATGATAGTCCCAGACTTTTCAGAAGTGTACCCCATAGAAGATATGATTTATAACAATAAAAATGAGGGTAAACATATTCGTGATAGGGTGCTAAATTTTTCAAACTACGAGGCTGAAGATATTTTAACCCATATTGAGTCGTTAGACGATACGCTTGATGTAGGTAAATATATAGGTGTCATCTTTGAAAATAGCTTTACAATGCTTACTCTGAAAGCCCAAATATATTTACGCTTAGGCGATTTAGATGCTGCATTAGAGTTATTAGAATCAGGCACCGATAAAATAGGGCATATAGTAGCAGAGCTTATTCATATGAGCAATGCAGGGTTAGTATGGGCAGAATATAGCCAAGCATTGTTTAATATATTTTCAGAAGAAAGAGTCATGAGGGCAGTAGCTATACTCAACGGTGAAGCACCGCTTATTGATCTCACTTTGCATCAAGACTATCACAATATGTTAGCGATGTTTGATAGGTTAGAGGTCAAGAAAGAGAAGTTATTTTCATGATAGCATTTTATGGGTTATATAGGAAAAGATAAAAATATTACTTGATTTGAAGAAATAAAACCAGAACAAAGGCGGTGTACATTACACTGCGACAAAGATAAAAGGTATAAAAAATGAAAATAGATGCAGAAGTTCTTAAAGCAGATAGACCAGAGATAATTACAACAGAGATAGATGCTATAAGCTTCTACCGTAAAATGGACACAGAGGCTACGGTAGCGCATATGATAGAGGGTAAGTATGTGCTTGTAGAAGAGTTTTACAGCAATGGCTTGCAAGTTTTAAATGAACTAAGAAAAAACCTATTACTCAAACATAAAGACAAAACTTTTCAAGGTCAGCGTGATTATCGTGCTGCGTACAGAAAAGCTTCACATAGACTACTTCTTAAAGTCAAAGACAACAAACTCATCGTGAAGAAGTCTCCAGATATTGGTTGGTTGGAGTTGTTATACCCTGATGTATCTGAGTTTTATATATCTTTCCCCGACATTCAAGGGATGAACAGTTCATGGCAGTGGTATGAAAAAGGCATCGAAATTAAAACACTTGGCATTACGCTGAAGCCTTACTACAGTACGTATTTTCCTACACGGTTTGATCACTTAAAACTCTTTGATAAATGGCTCAAAAAGTATGAAGATTCAAAAGAAAATGCTATAGAAATAGGTGTGGGGTCTGGTGTATTGTCATTTCAACTCATTCAAAATGGTTTTAAAAACATCTTCGCAACAGATACCAATAAAAATGCCATCATAGGTGTGGCACAAGAGAATAAACGATTGGGCTATGAAAAGCATATGACGCTCAATCATGGTGATTTATTTGAAAACTGTGATGTGAAAGCTGACTTGATTGTGTTTAATCCTCCTTGGTTGCCTGCAAAGCATCAGTTAGAAGAGGGTATAGATAAGGCGATGTACTATGAAGATGAGCTCTTCCCAAGGTTTTTTGAACAAGCCAAAGAACACCTAGCACCCGAGGGTAAAATAGTACTTATATTCTCTAACCTAGCTGAAGTTGTAGACGAAGAAAGCATACACCCCATCATAGAAGAACTACGAAATCATAAGCGTTTTAGAAAAGAGCTACACCTTAGACGTGATGTAAGAGCATCATCTAGAAGAACAAAACGTAGAGATGCTAGAGATACCGAAAAAGTTGAATTGTGGGTGTTATCAGCCAAATAAAGGGCATCTCTAATAGATAAAAAAATTATATAGTTTGCAAAAGTTTCATTATTATGCTATACTAACGCATTGAAAGATGATTTAGAGTTCATCTTTGGCTAGATTTTTATTGGTAACCTTTGCTTGCAGTATTATCCTTTCCAAGAACACTCCACTTTATATTTTGAGCATATCAGCAATGACATGTATACACACAACTAAAGGAATTACAATGGCAGAATTAGTAAACGGATCAGTTAAATGGTTTAACAGCGAAAAAGGTTTCGGTTTTATCGAACAAGAAAATGGCGGAGATGATGTATTTGTACACTACCGTAATATCAACAACAATGGTTACGACCGTGTTTCTCTTAACGATGGACAAAAAGTAACTTTTGAAGTAACAAAAGGCGACAAAGGCTTACAAGCTGAAAACGTTACCGGTCTTTAAGAATTACTCTTAAGACACTTTAAGGGAGTAGAATTTTCTACCCCTTTTCACAAACCCCTACTCCTCTTTTTTATTCTCTTTCTCTTCATTCTTTTTATCAAGCTTTTTTTGACGCTTTTCTTCTTGTTTTTTTTGTTTTTCAATTTCTCGACCGCGTTTTTCATATGAATAGTTTGTTTTTGCCATGTTTAGTATTCTCCGTAGTATATGTTATTGTGCCTATAGTATCATATATTGTATGATACTATAGGCACAATAACAGCGAAGATGTCATAAAATAAATCATAATGGAGTAATATCATGCAAACAATTCTAACGCAAACCCTATGGAAAGAAGCACTAAAAGAAGAGTGGGCTAAGCCATACATGAAAGGATTGGCATCATTTTTAGATACTGAGGCTACAGAGTGTAAGTGTATTTTACCTCCTAAAATACATTGGTTTGAAGCATTTAATGCTACGCCATTAGACAAGGTAAAAGTAGTCATCTTGGGGCAAGATCCATACCCCACAAAAGGACATGCACACGGACTTTGTTTCTCTGTACAAAAAAAAGTGACCCCTTTACCTAAGTCGTTACAAAATATTAACAAAGAACTCTATACAGATGTAGGGGTAGATAACTCTCATACAGGCTACTTGCTTCCATGGGCTGAACAGGGAGTACTACTACTCAATGCAGTATTGACAGTAGAAGAGGGTAATGCCAATGCACATAAAGACAAAGGATGGGAGCAGTTTACTGATAAAGTTATTTCTATTGTCAATGCAGAGTGTGAAAATGTGGTCTTTGTACTCTGGGGAGCTTACGCACAGAAAAAAGGCAAGCAGATAGACTCTAGCAAACATCTAGTCATCAACGACCCACATCCCTCACCACTCTCTGCTTATAGAGGATTTTTTGGCTCTAAGCCGTTTTCTAGAGTGAATGAATATTTAAAATCTTATGGTAAAGAGCCTATAGAGTGGGCGTTGCCTAGTGACAGATTGTTTTAATTTGACAAAAGAGTTAAAATTGACTACACTTCTGCCATCAAAATATTTAAGGAGCAAAATATGAAACTATTTACTTTTACATTTCAATCTACTACTGTGCTTCTTAA
>JALXBG010000078.1:0-3385 GCA_026991605.1 Sulfurovum sp. | reverse complement strand
GGAGATGAGATGTTGTTAGATTATAAGGTGGAGATATGATATTAAATAGTATAGTACCTTGGGGACGAAATTTGTCTGAGTATGTGGGTATGTTTAATATTACAGAATATGAGTTAAAAAACAGTAAAATTTTAGGCTGTGGTGATGGCCCAGCATCATTTAATGCTGAAGTGACAGCTTTAGGTGGGAGAGTGGTTTCCGTAGACCCTACCTATCAGTTTACTGCAGAACAGATAGCTGTTCGCATAGATGAAGTAGCACTTGAAGTGATGGCAGAGGTACGTAAAAAACAAGAGGATTTTGTATGGAAAAATATCGCTAATCCTGAAGCACTTTATATCATGCGAATGTCAGCAATGCAAACATTTTTAGCAGACTTTAAGCGTGGGAAAGAAGAGGGTAGGTACAAGTCTGAAATGTTACCAAAACTTAGTTTTAAAGAAACAGCATTTGATATGGCCTTGAGTTCTCATTTTCTTTTTCTTTACAGTGATTATTTGGATGAACAGTTTCATAAAGATGCTATTTTAGAGATGTTACGTGTAGCAAAAGAGGTGAGAATTTTTCCATTGATGACCTTAGAGAATGTCTATTCACCACATCTTGACAAAATAAGAGAGATATTGGCTTCACAAGGGTATATCAGCGAGATTGTCAAGACGGAATATGAATTTCAACAAGGTGCAGATGAAATGCTAGTGGTAAGAGGTTAAGAGACTATTGGAGAAGATAACTCACTTCCCAATACTTGGCAAACTCCTCCACAGCCATATCAATCTCCTCCAACCTAAAGCCACCAAATCCCATACGCACAGCTTCAAATTCTCCGCCACTACGTTCTTTGGCTAGGTATATGGCTATGTTGTTTTTTTCTGCCAATATCTTTAGTTTTTCCCAATCAAAGTGAAGTGATGTAGGCACAATAAGTATAGCAAGTCCTGCTCCTTGTGCTACGATGTTGCAGGTATTGCCTAAGTGTTTAGAAAGTGCATCTTTCATAGCTTGATGCTTCTTTTTGTTGAGGATGCGAATGCGTCGAATGTGTCTGTCCCAGTGACCTTCTTGCATAAATGTAGCAAGAGTAAGCTGGGTACTCAGACTTACACGGGCAAAGTGAGCATCATAGCTTTGCTTATAGAGTTTCATGAGCCATGAGGGTAGTACCATATACCCCACGCGAATAGAGGGTGAGAGAGCTTTAGCAAAGGTACCTAAGTATGCCACGCACTCACCTTTGTCTAATCCTTGAAGCGAGGGAATGGGGCGGTTGTAGTATGCCAGTTCACTGTCATAGTCATCTTCTATGATTAGTCCCCCTATAGACTGCATATGGGCAATAAGTTTAAGACGATTAGCCACTGGCATGGTTGCTCCTGTGGGGTATTGGTGTGAGGGGGTGATGTAGACAATTTGGGCTTGACTTTGTTGAAGTTCTTCTATACAAAGTCCCTGAGCATCTACCCCAATGGGGTTAATGCTATAGCCATACGCATCAAAAACTTTATGGGCAATATGATAACCAGGTATCTCTTGGGCAAAGTGTTTGTACCGAGTTTTAGCCAATTTGGCGATGAGTTCCATAGAGTCAATAAACCCATGGGTAATGATGATATTCTCTGCATCACACACTACCCCACGAGAGCTTTGCAGGTAATTAGCTATGGATTCACGTAGGGTTAATTCTCCTTGCCCTGTAGGGTAAGATCCAAAATCGGTCTCATGTGTAATAACCTTGTTAAAAAGGCGTTTCCATGTTTTTAATGGAAAATCTTCTTTATGAAGTTGTGCAGGAAAAAAGTCATATTTGTATGCTTTGGGTGTAGTGTTGGTAGTATGGCTTGTGGTGTCTTCCTCATGAAAACTATCAAAAAAGAGTTCACTTACATAATACCCACTTTTGGCACGACTCTCTACATATCCCTCTGCATAAAGTTGCGAATAGGCAGACTCTACAGTGTTTTTACTTAGGTTATATAGTGAAGCTACTTTGCGAATAGATGGAAGCTTGTCGCCTACTTGGTAGTTGGTAACAATATCCTCTTTGATGGCTTGGTAAAGCTGTATGTGTAGAGGGGGTTTACTTTTGGCATCGAGGATATACACTATCTGTCCTTAACTATTTTAAATTTTTTGTATCTTTACATAGGGTCAAGTTTGGCATATAATAGCATAAAAATTATAGGAAATTATACATATGAAAATAAAAACCATATCCCCAACAAATGTGTTTGAACCAATTGGACCATATAATCATATTGCAAAAGCTGGACCATTTATAACGATATCGGGAACACCTGGTATTGACTCTAAAACCTTAAAAATGGCAGGAGAAGATGCATACAGCCAAGCTAAACAAACGGTACAAAATATCAAATCTATGATTGAAAGTGTAGATGCATCACTTGAAGATATTATGCATGTACATGTATTTTTGACCAATGTTGAAGATTTCAAAGAGATGAATAGAGGTTATGCTGAAGAATTTGGCTCTTATCGTCCATCTCGTACTGTTATATGTGTTGCAGACTTACCAAAAAAAGATGCATTAATGACTATGAATGTGACTGCCTATATTGACAATAGCCAAAAATGAGAAAAGATGAACCCAAATTTTGAAATTAAAGACAAAACATTGATTTATAACGTACTAGACAAAGCAGAGTACGGAACACTAGCCCTTTGTGTAGAGAACAAACCCTACGCAGTACCCCTTAACTTTGTACGTATAGAGAATGACATCTATTTTCATGGTGCATTAAAAAATAAAAAGATGAAGATCTTAGAGCAAAACCCTCTTGTATCATTTTCAGTTGTAGAGAACTATGCACTTATAGACTCAGATTTTTCTAGTACAGATGGCTTGGCATGTCCTGCGACTCAGTTTTTTAAGTCGGTGAGCATTGAGGGTGTGGTAGAGGTGCTGGAGAGTAGGGAAGTCAAATCAAAGGTCTTTGAAGCTCTCATGCAAAAACTCCAACCCAAAGGTGGCTACAAACCTTTTAGTGACTCTGAGTACGATGCAGCTATTAAAGCTACTGCTGTGGTGAAAATGGAGGTAGAAAAGCTCACTTGCAAGTTTAAATTTGGACAGAATTTGAATGAGAAACGATTTGAGATGATAGTCTTACATCTACTAGAACGTGGTACACAGATAGATAGAAAAACGGTCAGGCTCATGAAAGCACAAAGAGGAGTTAAGTTTTGAAAATTTATAATTTTTTTCAATATAGTAATACTATTGCTTGTTCAGGGCTACCCAAAGAAGAGGAATTTACTTTGATTAAAGATGCTGGTTATCAGATTGTTATTTCCCTTTCTATGCCAAGTGATAGTGTTACCTTAGAGAATGAAGATAAAATTTTAGCAAATTTAGGGATACCATATT
>JALXBG010000077.1 GCA_026991605.1 Sulfurovum sp. | reverse complement strand
ATGCTATGGGGGCTACGAAGTTTGAAGTCATTAAAGATGTGATTATGCCTTATTCTAAAGGAGGTATCATTGGGTCTATTATCTTGGCACTTGGACGTGCACTGGGTGAGACGATGGCAGTGGCATTTCTTATAGGTTCAGTCATGCATTTACCGAGTAAGATCACAGATCCTACGACATCTATACCAGTACTTTTGGCAAACAACTTTGCAGAAGCAGAAGACTTGGAAATGAGTTCTATGTACTTTTTGGCACTTATTTTGTTTGTGGTGAGCTTTATTATCATCTCTGCAGCCAAATTTTACTTTTTAGGTAGAAAGGTTAAATAATGAATAGACTTTTACTTAATAAAATCATTTTAATACTCTCCACACTCTCTGCAGTAATTGGGATAAGCTTTTTGTTTTGGATTTTGGCGACCCTTAGCTATAAAGGCATTACAAGTATCCATTGGACAACGTTTACGAAAGATTTGGTTGAAGGTGGTATCCGTAACCTTCTAGTAGGGCAGTTTACTATGGCACTCATGGCTACTGTAGTCGCAGTACCTGTGGGTATGATGGCGGGGATTTACCTTAGAGAGTATGGACATGGCTCTAAGCTCGCATCTATCATTCGTAATCTCTCAGATGTAATGATGTCAGCACCTTCCATCGTCATTGGTGTATTTGTCTATGCTTTACTCGTAGACCCCTTTGGTGGATACAATGGTTTGGCAGGTGTTGTTGCACTGGCTATTATGATGATACCTATCATCATCTCAACAACTGACAATATGTTAGCCCTAGTGCCTACAGAACTTCGAGAAGCAGGTATGGCACTTGGAGGATCTAAGCATAAGATTATCTTACAAATTGTTGTGCGTGCTGCAAAGGTGGGGATAACTACTGGTATTTTACTCTCATTTGCTCGTATCATTGGAGAGACTGCACCACTGCTTTTTACATCGGCAAACAACCAGTTCTTTACGATGGACTTAACGGGACAGTTCCCTTCACTTACGGTGAGTATCTACAACCTGGCAACCTACCCAGATACTGTGAGTAGAGAGCTTGCATGGGCAGCATCATTTATATTGACAGCGATTGTTTTATGTATCAATCTCGTTGGTCGATTTGTAATAAGAAATAAGGAATAATAAATGGCAAAAAACAACTTAGTCATGGAGCTTAAAGATTTTTCTTTTACCTATGCTGGAGCAGAAAAATCTTCATTAAAAAAGATTAATCTTCCTATTGAGGAAAACAAAATTACGGCAATGATAGGGCCTAGTGGATGTGGTAAGTCTACCTTACTTAGAGCAATGAATCGTATTCATGACTTATATCCGGGTAATACGTATGAAGGAAAGATAAACCTTTATAAAGAAGATGGAAGTAAGCAAAATATCTTAGAGTTAAAAAAAGAAAATGACTTCATCAAACTTCGTCAAGAGGTGGGAATGATATTTCAAAAGCCTACCCCTTTTCCTATGAGTATTTTTGATAATGTGGCTTATGGATTAAGACTTTCAGGTATGAAAAACAAGAGTGAACTACAAGGTCATGTAGAAGAGGCACTAAAAGGTGCGGCGATTTGGGAAGAGACTAAAGACAGACTAAATAAAAGTGCATTAGGACTCAGTGGTGGGCAACAGCAACGACTGTGCATCGCTAGAGCGGTAGCGTTGAAACCTAGAGTACTTTTGTTTGATGAACCTACCTCTGCACTTGACCCCATCTCTACAGGAGCCATAGAAGAGCTTATTGCTGAGATAAAATCGGAGGTCTCGGTGGTGATTGTCACACACAATATGCAGCAGGCAAGTCGCTTAAGTGACTATACTGCCTTTATGTATTTAGGTGATTTGGCTGAGTTCGATAAAACAGATAAAATTTTTCTCAATCCTAAAGAAAAATTGACAGAAGATTATATTACAGGTAGATTCGGATAAGGAGAAAATATGTTACCAGGATACAGTGAAGCTAGACATGAAGTAAGAGAAGCAGTGGTTGATACCCTACATGGATTGGCAACAGCGAATAAAGCAGGGCTTGAAGCTTTAAAAGCTAAAGATACAGATGCGTTGGCACAGGCACGTAAAAATCTTAAAGAGATTTCGAAGACGACAGAGAAGATAGACAACGATATTGTTCTTATCTTTGCCAAATACAGCCCTGAAGCCAGAGATTTACGAGAGATGGTCTCTTACTTGAAAATTACATCAGCATTGAACCGTATACGCGCCAATATCAATAACTATTTGAAAAATATGCAAAGTATGTTGTTAGAAGACAATACAGTGATTGTTGAACTTATTGAAAATTCTTTGGTGATTAACAGCTGTACGGTACATGCTTTTGAATTTGCACTTACAATGTTTCAAACATTTGATGACAATGATAAGATTAAAAACTTAGCCTCTAAAATAGATGTAGAGTATTCTAAAACAGATGATATTTATACGCTTCTAGAAAAAGAGGTCATTCAAAAAATATGTGGTGCAGATGGGCTTGCAGAAGAGTACTTTAATTTACTCAAATACATCCGTAAAAATCTTAAAATTATTGATAGATTAGATTCTATGGCACAAAGAGTTATTTTTGCACGAATGGGCGGAAAGTTATAGTCATATAGTTTTTGCTATAATCTCTCTATGCAAAAAGAGATTGAAATAGTCATCATAGAAGACGAAGAAGATATACTTGAACTCATAGAATACCACTTGAATAAAGAGGGGTACACTGTGACAGGTTTTTTGTCAACAGAGAATGTTGAACAGTTTTTAGAAGAAGAGACGCCAGCACTCATGTTGGTAGACAGAAATTTACCAGGTATGGAAGGTAGCGAGTTTGTCTCTTATTTACGTGACATAGGCTACGACATCCCTGTCATCTTTCTTACAGCCAAAGACAAAGAATCAGAACTTGAAGAGGGCTTTGAAGCAGGTGGCGATGACTATATGTGTAAACCCTTTTCTCCCAAAGAGTTGACATTACGTGTCAAAGCACTTTTAAAACGTTCTGGTGCCTTACAAAAACAGGAGAAGCTCAAACATAAACTCCTAACCATTGACTTAACACAAAAAGAGGTATATATAGAGGGGAAAGCAGTGACGCTTACCAACTTGGAGTTTAAACTTCTGCATACTTTTATGCAACATATCGACAAAGCACTTACAAGAGATTTTTTACGTGATGAGGTCTGGGGTAGTGAAGGAGAAGGGGTGAATGACAATGCCGTCAATGTTGCTATCAACCGCCTAAAAAATAAAATAGATCCTGACAATACACAAAATTATTTTCAACCTGTATGGGGTGTTGGGTATAAATTTAACTAAAAAATATGTCAATATGACATATTTTTCTTCTCTTATAACTTTTCACGCTACACTTCTACTATGAATAAATTAGAAACCCTTAAACACTATTTCGGACATGATGCTTTTCGCCCTTTACAAGAAGAGGTAGTCGATGCCATACTTAACAAAGAAGATGTACTGATGATACTCCCAACAGGTGGAGGTAAATCACTTTGTTATCAACTACCTACATTGCTGATGGAGGGTATTACTGTGGTGGTCTCCCCACTGCTTGCACTCATGCATGACCAAGTGGTAGCTCTACGTTCCAATGACATAAGTGCAGCGATGCTTTCCTCTATGCAAACCCTAGAAGAGTCGCAGGAGATAGAACAGCAGTTGCGTAATGGTGAAATAAAACTTCTTTATGTAGCACCTGAGCGTTTGACCAATGCCTATTTTTTAAATCTTTTGCATCAACTTCCTATCAATTTCTTTGTCATAGACGAAGCACACTGTGTGTCAGAGTGGGGGCATGAGTTTAGAGAAAACTATAGACGTTTGAGTCTGCTTAAAGAGCAGTTTTCCACCACGCCCATCGCTGCATTTACAGCCACTGCTACCAATGCTGTAGAACAAGACATCGCAACCAACCTTGGGTTAGAAAGTCCCAAACGTGTTAGAGGTTCTCTCTTTAGAGAAAATCTTACGATTCATGCACGACACCGCATCAAAGATGGGCGTCAACAGCTTCTGGAGTTTCTTAAGCTACATACTGACGAGTCAGGCATTATCTACACACTTTCACGTAAATCTACAGAGAATATCGCCTCTTTTTTACAAGGTAAAGGCATAGAGGCAAAAGCCTATCATGCAGGACTGCCTACTGAAGAGAAAAACAGAACCTATGCAAACTTTGTAGCAGACCGAGTACAGATAGTAGTAGCCACCATCGCTTTTGGTATGGGGATAGACAAATCAAACATACGTTTTGTGGTACACATGACCCTACCCAAAACTATAGAAAACTTCTACCAAGAGATAGGCCGAGCAGGGCGAGATGGTGTAGAGTCAGAAACGCTTTTACTTTATTCAGCAGCAGATATCGTGCAACAAAAAATGTTTATAGAGGATTTGCCAGAGACTCCTTACAAAGAACATGCATTTAACAAACTAGATGCCATGGTACGTTTTGCTAATTCAGAAAACTGTAGACACCAAACGGTTGCTGTGTACTTTGATGACCGTATAGAGTCATGTGGAACTAAATGTGACAACTGTACAGCTCCAGCCTCCGAAAAAATTGACATTACCACAGCTGCACGTATGATGCTCTCTGCCATTCTTAGAACTGAACAGAACTTTGGACTACACTACATTGTAGATGTACTCAAAGGCAGTAAAGAACAACGTCTCTTACAAAATGGACACGACAGCCTTTCTGTCTACGGTATAGGAGACGAATATACCAAGAACCAATGGCTTACCATCGGTGACAAGCTTTTAGAGCTTGGTGCCGTTGCTATAGGTGAATTTAAAGTTTACAAGTTGACAGAGTTTGGGGTAGAAGTCATCAAAGGTGCACACACCATAGACCTCAAAAAAGAGAGACTCACCGTACAAAAAGCTCAAGCGAAAAAGAAAGTGACTTACTTTGACGACTACGATGTGGAGATGTACGACAAACTCCGTACATTACGTACACAGATCGCCTCCGAAAAAGGCATCCCACCTTACATCGTATTTTCAGATAAAACACTCAAAGATCTTTCAAGTAAAGCACCACAAAATAAAGAAGAGATGTTGGAAGTACATGGCATTGGGGATGTGAAGTTTGAGAGGTATGGAGAGGCGTTTTTAGAGCTATTAGTTGATGGGTGATTTGACAATTAATATAATAAACAATATAATAAACAATATAAAGGAGTTGAGTTATGTATAAAACAGTAAAACCAACCACATTTACATTGCCCTTAACATTGTTAGCAGAGTTAGATAATTTGGCAAAAGATTTAGGTAAAAAGAAGACTGCTATAGTGGCGGAAGCTTTGGAAATGTACATGGATATGAATGATTTAAAAGTGGCAGAGAGTCGCTTGAATGATAAAAATATTAAAGCAGATGATTTCTTTGATGCTTTAGGAGCATAATCTTTGTATAGTTTGGAGTTTAAAGCAAGAGTTAAAAAGGATTTTAAACATATTTCAAAAGCAGATATTGTTTTTATAAAAGAGTCACTATTTACTTTTGTAGAAAACTTTTCTGCTAGTTATGAACAAGAACTATTAAAAGTAGGAAAAATTAAAAAACTTCAAGGTGAAGTGGAAATTCTCTATAGACTGAAATTACGCAGATACCGAGTTATTTATAAAAAAGAAAATGATAGACTTGTGATACTTGTACTCTCTGTGAAGTCAAGCGAGAGTGCGTATAGAAAATAATGCAATGGTAATTAAATGAAACGACAAAACAAACCCCTCTGTGGCATAGACGAAGCAGGGAGAGGCCCTCTAGCAGGTTCTCTTGTGATGGCTGGAGTGTTGCTCACTGGTGAGGTTGCGGGGTTGATGGATTCTAAGAAGTTGACGGAGAAGAAGAGGGAGGCACTTTATCCTTTGGTAGTAGCAAACAGTGACTACCACATTGTTTCTTTTTCGGCTGCTGAGGTGGATGAGCTGGGTATCTCTGAGTGTTTACATAGAGGGTTGCTCTCTATACAGAAATATTTGCCTAATGTGGAGTATTTGTTTGATGGTAACAGTACCTTTGGGGTTGACAACATTACAACGATGGTCAAAGCAGATGATAAAGTGCAAGAAGTGTCAGCTGCGAGTATTTTGGCGAAGGTGACGAGAGATAGAGAGATAGTAGAACAGGCTAAGTTATACCCCGAGTATGGGTTTGAAAAGCATAAGGGGTATGGAACCAAAGCCCATATGGAGGCTTTAGTGAAGTATAACAGATGTCCTATCCATCGTAAGACCTTTAGAGTCAAAGGGCTGGATGAACCGACTCTTTTGTAATTGAATCTTTTGAGGGTTCAATTACATGACAGACTTGTCATTGACAGTAACTTTCCCGCCTTTGAGTTCTACTTTGTAAACTTTTTTGCCATTGACATCTTTTGGTTGGAAAAGCATCATTGCCATGACAGCTTGTGGCTGTTGTGCTAAAAATCCAAAGAGTTGGTTTGAAAGTGTAAGGTGGAGATTTGCATCCATCGCACCGATAGCCGCCATAGGATTTTTTTCTAAAGTAGAAAGATCCAAGGATTTATCTATATCAAAACTACTCGTAAGTTTGAACCCGTCTAGTTTTTTATTGTCCAATGCTATATGCTTGACAGAGAAGTTTGGAATCTCAAAGTGAATACCATGAGAGATAAGTTGTTGGAAAACAGTAAGAAGTTCTTTTTCATTGTTTGGATCAATCGTTTCTAGTTTTTCTATGGCTTTCATGTCAAAGTTGTCGGCTTTCATGTCAAAAAGGAGTGTCTCTAGGGTACTTGTTTTTTGACTATCACTGAAGTGAATACTCTCTATTTTTGTTTGTGCTGTGATGGAAGCTAAATTGTTTTTTACTTTAGAGTCAGAATCAACAGAGACATTGTCTACACGTAAGTCAAACGCATCTTTGGCAGAAAATACAATCTCCTCTATGGTGTAGCCTGTATCGTAATCATAACTTGTATCACCGGTAAGTGCATAGTTACTCTTGAGATTGTTGAGTTGTATATTTATCTCATCATCTTTGTCATGCATGCTAAAGTTTTTTAATGTTTGTTTGATAGATTTTAGCTTGTCTTTTTCTAAATCACCTGTAAATTTTAGCGCTGTCATCGTAAATGTCACAGGAGTTTTACCTTCAACAACTTCATTGATATCTTTCATATAGCCCTTAAAGCCAGTACCAAGTTTGTTTACATCAACATGCACTAAAAATGTTTTTTTCTTTATCATCTTTTTGATCTGTTCGAAGGCTTTTTTATCGTCTGCATCCATTGTCGCAGTTGTGAGCGCAATAGGCAATGCGACAGGATACATGTCAAAAGAGGCTGCACTGTATGCATCTGCAAGATAGGCTACGTCTATCCCTATCTTCATGCCTTTAAGCGCTTCGATATCTTCTGCACTTACTTGTGCACCTTGTGAAGTAAGGTAGGCTGCAACTTTCTTAGGCTCTTCAATAGAGAGTACAAAGTGCTCTTTCTTTTCAGATGTTTCTCTACCTTCTACAGCAAAGCCCTGTGTTTGCATATTTGCCAGATCAGCATCTACCTGTTCTTTCATTTGTATGGTAAGTTGTGATGCTCCCGAGGTAATGTAGTAGATGGCTGCAACAAGTACAAATCCGATGATTCCTAATCCTAATTTTTTCACTCTTTATCCTTTATAAATGTTTGTTAAATGTTCCATTTTTTTACCCATATTGAGTAAAGTCATATCTGCTAAAGTAAGTGCCATCATTGCTTCACATACCACTGCTCCACGAATGGCAACACAAGGGTCATGCCGTCCCTTTAGGTTACACTTTACCTCTTCGTCATGTGTGGTAATCGTATCTTGCTCTTGGAAGATACTAGGGGTTGGTTTGAAGTGGGTTTTGACGATGATAGTGTCACCATTGGAGATACCACCAAGCATACCGCCTGAATGATTTGATGTAAATCCATTTAATGTTATTTGGTCGTTATTTTGTGAGCCTTTTAGATGTGTCGATGCTACCCCGTCACCTATTTCTACAGCTTTGGCTGCGTTGATGCCCATCATCGCTTCAGCTAAAATAGCATCAAGCTTATAGTAGAGTGGTTCACCAAGACCTACAGGAACTCCTGTAGCTGTTGTGAGTACCACACCACCTACAGAGTCGTGTTTGTCTTTGGCATTGAGTATGGCTTGCTCTTGTGCTGCTTCTACCGCCGAGTCAAGGGCATAGAGTTTAGAGGTTTTTGCATGGGCAAAGTCTTGAACGTTCCCTTTGATGCCATCGACTTCACAAAGTCCAGACTGTATCTCTACACCTAGTTCTCTAAGCATCAGTTTGGCTATGGCTCCTCCTGCGACACGTGCCGCTGTCTCCCTGGCAGAAGAACGTCCACCACCACGGTAGTCGCGGAGTCCATACTTGTGAAAGTAGGTAAAGTCTGCATGCCCTGGACGGAAGAGGTCTTTGACATTGTCATAGTCTTTAGATTTTTGGTTGGTGTTAAAAATAACCATCGCTATAGGTGTACCGGTACTTAGACCTTCAAATGTACCAGAGAGGATTTCAAATTTGTCATCCTCTTTACGTCCTGTCTCTAGCTTGGACTTTCCTGGTTTTCTTCTGTCAAGTTCTGACTGGATAAACGCTTCATCTATTTTTAGACCTGCGGGTACACCATCAAGGATACAGCCAAGGGCTTTACCATGAGACTCGCCAAAAGTGGTGAGGGTTAGTTTTTTTCCAAAGGTATTCATTTTTTCAGTTCCTTTAAGGCTATTTGTGCGGCTTTTTGCTGCGCCTCTTTTTTACTTTTCCCTTTTGCTTTTGCTATGGTTGTGTCATTCAGTACGATAGCAATCTCAAACTCTTTTTTATGGTCTGGACCAGAGGAGCCTAACACCTCATAGACAGGTGTCACACCATGTGTCGCCTGTGTCAACTCTTGTAAAGCTGTCTTATAGTCTTTTGAGAGTGAATCCAAATCTATTTTAGGATGACACTCTTCAAGAAGTTTGATGGAGATATCTTTTGCCACTTCTAAGCCAGCTTCAAGGTATACAGCACCTATAATGGCTTCAAAGGCATTGGAAAGTAGTGAGGATTTGTTTCGTCCATTATTGTTTTCTTCTGCGAGTGAGAGAAAAATGTAAGAACCAAGTTTTAGTTCGCGTGCAAGTAGTGTAAACCCAGACTCATTGACCAGTGAAGCACGTATCTTTGATAAGATACCCTCGTTTGATTTTGGAAATTTTTTAAACAAGTATTCACCTACAATGAGGTCTAATACTGCATCTCCTAAAAACTCAAGCCGCTCATTATTGTAAGGCTTTTTGTCACTTTTGTGTGTCAAAGCCTCAATAATCAATTGCTTGTTCTTAAATGTATAGTTCAGTCTTTTTTCGAGTTGACTGTAATCGTTCATTTTTTATTCCTTTGTTTCGATTTGTAGGGGTAAACCCATGTGTTTACCCATTTATTTATTGAAGGGCAGACACACGGGTCTGCCTCTACGGTTTATTTTATAATGTTGCCTTGATACGTTCTGCCTCATTTCTGGCCAGTTCATCACAGCGTTCATTTTCTGGGTGACCGTTGTGTCCTCTTACCCATGTGCCATGTACATTGTGTGGGGCAGCTGCATCTAGGTAGTCTTTCCATAGGTCAACATTTTTGACCTTGGCAAAGTTTTTACGTACCCAGCCTTCTAGCCATTCGTTGATAGCTTTAACGACGTAGGAACTGTCGGAGATAACCTCAACATCACAAGGTTCTTTAAGAAGCTTAAGCCCCTCTATGACACCTTGTAGTTCCATACGGTTATTGGTGGTATGTTTATGGGCACCTGAGTACTCTTTACGTTTACCTTTAAACTCTAAGATACCACCATAGCCACCAGGACCAGGGTTACCTAAGCTAGAGCCATCAGAGTAGAGAGTAATTTGTTTTCGGGCTTGATTTTGCAATTTTTTCCTCAACTTGAACGGAATTGATCGCCATACAGTTCGGACAACGTGTAAAGGAAACAGGAAAACTCTGTTTACACTTTTTACAAAGGTATGAGAAGAGTAAATCTCCCTCTTCAAAACCACCTTTTCTTGCTGTTGCCAACATATCTAAAGAAAAGATATCACTTTTTGCCAAAGGTTTTTGTAAATGACCTTTGGCATAATAGAGTGTATGTAGCGTATCATTGGATGCGATTATATCTAAATCGAGTTGTGAATTTGGCAAAAACCACAAGATATCGATGAGTTCTTTGATGCGTGAAGGATCAATAATTTCCCATGCACTTTTTGTATCTAGTTGTAATAATGCTGAGACTATTTGACGATATAGTGAAGGTTGTTGTTTGAGTATCTCTTTAATCTTGGCTACTTTTTCTTCGACTTGCACTGTTTTGGAAGAGATAAGTTGTGAAAAATCAAAGAATCGCTCTAGTGATTGTGTATCTTCTCCCAATACTTTTAGCGGTTCGATAATCTCTTTTGCTTTATCATAACGGTGCATTGCTTCATATACCATGCCCAGTTCATAGAGCACTGTTATATTTCGTGGTCTACGACGTAAAATTTCAAGATAGATACTTCTTGAACGTTCTAAAAAACCTGCATGCAAGTACGTATTTCCCAGACGCTCCATGAGCTCTATCTCTCCTTGTTCCTGCTCCATATGTTTGATGAGGTAGAGGTAGATATTGATAGCTTTGTGGTACTCACCTGTGTTTTCAAAGGCTTTGGCAAGGAGCGTAAGAGGTTTGAGCATATTGGGTTCAAAAGGCATCTCTGTGGTATCGAGTGCACATTCAGAAGAGTCAAATTTCTCTAAAAACTTGAGTAGGTTACCCTCTTCTTTTTGTTGTCTATATAAGCCCCACCCATAGGTTACAAGCGCAATAATAAGGGCGATGACGATAATAAGCAAGATACTAAAAAGTGGGTCATCATAAGCTGGTAATATATGTTCCAAGCGAGTCCTTATGGATTTTGTATTGTAGATTATATCTAATTAGATATAATGTTGAAATGATAGATAACGCCTCCATAGAATCTTTAAAAAACAGTATCGATATTGTAGATGTGATAGGTAGCTTTATAGAGTTACGTAAAGCGGGTGCAAACTACAAAGCCAATTGTCCTTTTCATGGGGAAAAAACACCTTCTTTTGTGGTGAGTCCTAGTAAGCAGATATACCATTGTTTCGGTTGCGGTGTAGGTGGTGACAGCATTAAGTTTGTCATGGAATTAGAGAAACTCTCTTATCCCGAAGCTATAGAAAAACTGGCATCGATGAATAACTTTTCTCTTACTTACACCAAAGGAAGTTCAGACTACTCCGATGCCAAACGTGTCCTTGAAGCCATAGGACAGTGGTATGTAAAAAACCTGAATCAAAATCCTACTCCCATGCAGTATTTACTAGACAGAGGTGTAAGCCAAAGCTCCATAGAGCGTTTTGAGATAGGTTACGTGCCTTCGGGGCAGCAGGTGATGCAGTTTTTAACTTCGGCACTTTTACCTCTGCCTAAAGCAGCAGAAGCTGGTATTATCGCACAGAGTGAAAATGGGCAGGGATATTATGCACGATTGGTAGAGCGTATTACCTTTCCTATCTACTCTGCGAGTGCCTCTATCGTAGGTTTTGGTGGACGGACTATTACAAACCATCCTGCGAAGTACATTAACTCTCCCCAGACAAAACTTTTTAACAAGTCTCGTTTGCTTTATGGGTATCACTTAGCCAAAGAGAGCATCTATAAAAACAAAAAGATTATCATTTGTGAAGGCTACTTAGATGTAGTGATGTTTCATCAGGCAGGCTTTACAGAAGCTGTTGCTGGGATGGGAACAGCTCTTACCACAGAGCATTTACCGATGTTGCGTAAGGGTGACCCCAAAGTCATTTTGGCGTACGATGGAGACAAAGCAGGGGTAGCAGCCGCACTTAAAGCTGCACAGATGCTCTCTGTAGCTGGTTTTGATGGAGGTGTTGTGCTTTTCCCTGATGGACAAGACCCTGCAGACCTTATAGCAAAGGGGCAGAGTGAAGCCGTAGCCAAGTTACTACGTGAAGCGAAACCACTCATCCCTTTTGTATTGGAAAAAATAGTTGAACAGTATGACCTACGTGACCCTAGAGCAAAAGAGGCAGGGTTTGGTGCAGTAAAACAGTATATTGATACCCTTACTCCCATCATCAAAGATGCATACATCCCAACTGCTGCAACACTGCTTGGGCTCTCTCCTAGTTTTTTTGGTGCACAAGCAAGACCTGAACGTGCCAGAGACAACTTTACCCAACGCAGAGATGATGTAGCGCAGCTCAGCATCCTGAAAACACTCATTGAAGCCCCTGCACTCATAGACAATGTTTTAGCTGTTGTTGATGTCAATATGTTTGGTAACTATGCTGGTTTGTTTTCTGCACTCATTAATGGTGAAAATGACAATCCTGGGTTGGTAGGGTTAAGTGTCGATGAGAGTTTTGAAGTGATGAGTGAAGAAGAGCTTAACAGTGTACTGCGTAATTTTCTCATCAAACATTACGATATGAAGCTCAAAAATGTGGCAACCTCGCAACAAATTCCTTTTGAGAAGAAGAGTTATCTCATTCGTAAGATACGAACTGATATAATTCCTCGTTTAAAAAAAGGCGAGTTGGTCGCATATGATCCCTCTATTTAAGAGCGACCAGTCGCGAGAACTTCCTGTTGAAGGAAACACAGCGTTAGCGGAGTAAAAGAGGCTTTGCCTTTTTTACGCTCTTTCAATGAAAAAGGTGAGTTGGTCGCATTTGACCTATCTATATAATATTATAAAATCAATAAGGAAAGCAAAATGGCAACAGCATCAGCAAGACATATACTTGTAGCAGACGAAGCAGTGTGTAATGAACTAAAAACAAAAATAAACGCAGGTGAGATTACTTTTGAACAGGCTGCACGTGAGAACTCTACTTGTCCATCGGGTGCAAACGGTGGTGCACTAGGTACATTTGGTCAAGGTCGAATGGTTCCAGAGTTTGACAAAGTGGTATTTAACGATGAGGTAGGTGTGGTTCACGGACCAGTACAAACACAGTTTGGGTACCACCTACTAGAAGTAACAGAACGTTCAAACTAACAAATAAGGCAGAACTCTCTGCCTTATTTAGACGATATTTGGGGAATTAGCTCAGCTGGGAGAGCGCTTCGCTGGCAGCGAAGAGGTCGACGGTTCGATCCCGTTATTCTCCACCAATCTTCTACTTTTTATAAACACTTTCAAAAATATATAGCAACTCATGCCATTAGGAAAACATCTATTTAAGTTTTGTAGGTTGGATGTAAGCGTCTTTAAATACTTTTTTGTATGCAGGTAGTAATTTTTTTAGGGTTTCTCTGTCAGATGTAGGGAGGGTATAGGCATAGGTATGACCATGTTTACTATATGTTTTTACCGTTTCTTTGAGTGCTGGTGGATATTGGTCTATCACTTTTTGGAGTTTATTGGCATTTTTGTAAACAGCCAATCTTACAGTATAATTTGATGATGCAAGTACTAAAGCAGATAATAATGTAAAAGTAAGAAATATGCGTAACAATGAAGAACCTTTTTGTTTTAATTTGGATAAGTAAATTATAATAGAAAAATGTCAAATTGTAAATGAAAAAGGGTAAAGTGAGTAAAATTTGGTGACCCCAAGGAGACTCGAACTCCTATAACATGGATGAAAACCATGGATCCTAACCGTTAGACGATGGGGCCAACAAAAAATAATAAAGTTTCACAAGCTTTAAATGGTGACCCCAAGGAGACTCGAACTCCTATAACATGGATGAAAACCATGGATCCTAACCGTTAGACGATGGGGCCATTCATAACTTGTGGACGGAATTATATATATAGGGTGCTTAAATAACTCTTAAAGAGTGTATAATTAATGAAAAAAAATAGGAATGGGCCGATGTTAGTGAAAAATGTCTTACTTATGATACTTGTGATGTGGGGTATGGATGGCTGTGCAACAAAAGAGTATGCAAAGCAGGAGAGTGTGTTTATCGTCTTTAAGACACCTACATTTAGACATGCTGACTTAGGGTTTATGTATGCAAATGCAGATGAGATGAAAGTTGAGATTTATAGCAATGGACAAGCTGTGATGGCACTAGAAATAGGGAAAGAGAAGATTTGTATGTCCTTACTTGAGTGCTTAGATAAAAAAAGTTTCAATAGAAGCGTCTTAAGTAAAGAATATCCAGTAGATATATTGCGTCATATTTTTAGTGGAGAAGAGATTTTTTCTGGGTTACATCGTCTAAAAATACGTAACGGCTTTACACAAAACATAGTTAAAGCAGATAAATATAACATAAATTACACTGTTTTAAATAAGCAAATCATATTCCGTGATAAAATCAATAATATATTAATTAAAGTAAAGAGGCTAAAGTAATGTCAAAATTTGTAGGGGCACATGTAAGTGCAAGTGGTGGGGTAGACAATGCGCCACTTAATGCTATGGCTATAGGAGCAAAAGCATTTGCACTCTTTACCAAAAACCAAAGACAATGGGTAGCCAAACCTTTAGAACAAAAAACTATTGATGCATTTAAAGCCAACCTCGAAAAGAGTGGTATTCAACCAAAACACGTCCTTCCTCATGACTCATATCTTATTAATCTTGGGCATCCAGAAATAGAAAAGCTTGAAAAGTCTAGAGAAGCATTTATCGATGAGTTGAATCGATGTGAACAGTTAGAGCTTGAAAAACTTAATTTTCACCCGGGTTCACACTTGGTCAAAATACCTAAAAAAGACCCAGAGTATATGGATAAATTAATGCATGCAGAGCTACACTGTCTGGATGTTATCGCAGAGTCTATGAACAGAGCCATCGAAGCCACAAAAGACTCCAATGTAAAACTGGTAATAGAAAATACTGCAGGACAAGGGTCTAACCTTGGATATAAGTTTGAACATTTGGCATATATTATTGATAAGATAGAAGATAAAAACCGTGTAGGTGTCTGTATAGATACCTGCCATATGTTTACTGCAGGGTATGATATACGTACAAGAGAGACATATGATGAAACATGGAATAGTTTTGATACTATAGTAGGTAGGGAATATCTTATGGGAATGCATATCAATGACTCAAAGGCAAAGTTTGGTTCTCGTGTGGACAGACATCAATCTTTAGGCCAAGGAGAGATAGGTTGGGATGCATTTAGATTTATTATGAATGATACGCGTATGGATGATATACCACTGATACTTGAAACGATAGACGAAACAATTTGGCCAGAGGAGATTAAAGCATTGTATGCTTTGATTGAGAGATAAAAGTCTTGTATTTTTTTTAGTACTTGTGAAGTACTCAGATAAGTTCAACCTATAATGAACAGATAAACAAGGTCTTGGGCATAGCCCTAAAAACTTCATAGGAGGAAGAAATGGAAAGATTGGTAAAAGGTTTGGCACTTAGTGCAATAGCGAGTTCAGTAGTTATGGCAGGGGGATATAAAATCCCAGAGCAATCGATAAATTCTATGGCACTCGGAGCTGCATATGTAGCACATACAACTGGAGCAGACACAGCATATTTTAACCCTGCAAATATGACATTTATGGCAGATAAACAGTATGTAGAAGGTGGAATTACGTTGGCAAACCTTCCACGAAATACCTATACATTAGGGGCTCCCGTATCGGGACAGTCTGAAGAAGAAAATCTTTTGATTCCTAACTTTCACTATGTATCAAATGCGATGGGTGATTTTAGATGGGGGGTTAGTTTGACTGTACCTGGTGGACTAACTAAACGTTGGAAAACACCATTTCAAAAAGCAAGTTCAGAAGAGTTTACACTTAAGATTATCGAACTCAGTCCATCTGTTTCTTATAAAGTGGCAGATAACTTTAGTATTGGTGGTGGTATTAGAGTGATTTACAGTGAAGGCGTGGTAAAAAGTAATTCAGCAGATGCTGCTGCGATTGACCCACGTGTGCCAAGTGCAGCAAGGGATATGAATGGTGATACAGTAAAGTTTGGATATAACTTAGCTTTAGCATATAAACCTACCTCAGATGTAAATATGGCATTGACATACCGTTCAAATGTAGATTTAAAAGAAGAAGGAACAGCGAAAATATCTGCTGTACCGTTTGGAATACTTTATAATGGTGATGCAAGTGTGACCGTACCACTTCCTGCGGCACTAAATCTTGCGGTATCAAAAACATGGGATAACAAGTTTACACTAGAATTTAACTACGAAAGAACATTTTGGTCTGAGTATAAAGACCTAGATTTTGACTATACAAGTCCAGGTAGCGCTTATGTACCACCTGCATTTGATAATCCTATTCCAAGAGATTGGCAAGATACAAACACATTTAGAGTAGGTGCAACGGTGGCATTAGACAATAAGTTTACAGTTATGATGGGTTTTGCTATCGATGAAACACCTACGCAGACAAAAACATTAGGATTTGAATTACCAGATTCTGATGCTAAAATCTTCTCAATGGGTTTCAGATATCAACAATCAGAAAATATCTCATGGGGAGCAGCATTCTTGTATGACAGCAAAGAGACTATCGCACTTAAAGCTGGAGAGCAAGATAACTCTGTACTTAACAACGGTGGTAGCTTCGGTGGTGGTGGTGCTTACTTAACTACAGTAGGCGTTGCATACGAGTTCTAAGATGGGATACAAGTTCAATAACTTTTATGAACTCATAGAGGCACAGGCAAAAAAACGTAGAAAAAAGCCAGCACTACTCTTGAATGATGATAAGATTAGTTATGGTGACATCAAAGAAGCTGCAGACAAACTTGCAGCTTTTTTGTCTAAACAAGGTGTCAAAGAGGGTGACAAAGTAGCCCTCTTTTTACGCAATTCTGCAGAGTTTATCTATGCTATTTTTGCTGTGTCTAAATTAGGTGCTGTACTTGTACCTGTGAACACTTTTCTAAAATCTGAAGAGTTAAGTTATATTCTTGAATACAGTGGGAGTTCTGTACTTATTGCTTCTTCTGTCCATGACAAAGTGGTGAATAGTTCTAAGGCCAGCGAGATTTGTAATTTTATCTTATGGGAAGGTGAAGAGGCAGTTCAAGGTGAGAAACATCTATATTTTGATGATGCAATACAAGAGAATAGTTCGGTAAAACATATTGTTAGAGCACTAGATGATACAGCTATGCTTGTGTATACATCAGGTACTACAGGTAAACCAAAAGGTGCCATGTTGAGTAATAAAAATGTACTCTCTAATGCTGACTCTGGAAGACGTACCATTAATGTAAAACCAAGAGACAGAGCTATTGTCTTTTTACCAATGTTTCATTCGTTTACATTTTCTATTGGGGTGATGTTACCACTGTATGTCGGGGCAAGTATTGTCATTATCCAATCGATACAGCCTTTCTCAAACATCTTTAAACAGACATTGACAAAAAAAGTGACACTTTTTTTTGGTATCCCAGATGTTTATAATGCGCTTTCTAAAGCGAAACTCCCTTGGTACTTTATGTGGTTTAACCGTATTCGTGCATTCATTTCAGGTGCCGCAGCACTTCAACCCAAAACGCTTGATGCTATGGCAAAGAAATTTAAGCGTGCTACATTGCTTGAAGGGTATGGGCTTTCTGAGGCAAGTCCTGCCGTATGTATGAACACCTTTAAGAAGCAAAAGGCTGGTTCTGTCGGTACAGCACTTTATGGTTATGAGATGAAGATAGTTGATGATGAGATGAGTGAAGTGCATCGTGGTACCATTGGAGATATTATTGTCAAAGGTGACAATATTATGCAAGGATACCTTAACCGTCCTACAGCAACAGAAGAGACCATTGTCAATGGTTGGTTGCTTACGGGTGACATGGGATATATGGATGATGAAGGTTTCTTATTTATCGTGGACAGACGTAAAGATCTTATTATCTCTAAAGGAATTAATATCTATCCACGTGAGATAGAAGAAGTCATAGACGGATTTAGTGACGTGGGTGCTTCGGCGGTCATCGGTATTATCGATGAGAAAAGTGGAGAAGTACCGGTGGTGTATATAGAGCTTGCTGAAGATATTGAAAGACTGGATGAGCAGAGCTTGAAAAAATATATGCGTGAACATCTTGCCAACTATAAGATACCTAAGCAGATACATGTGATAGCCGAACTTCCTAAAAATGCTACAGGAAAAGTACTTAAACGTGTACTGAAAGAAAATCTAAAAGAAGAGGCGTAACATTACTGCTATACTGAATGGAAAGTTTATTGTAGACAATCAAATCGTTGAAGAGAAGATACTTCTTTTTGATGATAAGATTGTTGACATTGTTGATGATATCGTTATTCGTGATAGTGATAATGTTGAGATTATCGATGCAAAAGGTGCTTATGTAAGTGCTGGGTTTATAGACCTCCATATACATGG
>JALXBG010000076.1 GCA_026991605.1 Sulfurovum sp. | reverse complement strand
ACTTAAATTCAGTCTTTTTACACCACTGTTTACAAGCAGGTTTGACGACAGTCATCATTAACGTCAAACATATCATCCCACTTGCTAAAATGTCTGATGAAGATAAAGATATCTGTGAAGAGTTACTTTTTTCTCCTGATGATGATTCATTGTTTAAATTTATAGAGCATTTTTCAGATGTGACTATAGATGAAGAGGGTGATGATGAAGCCTATCTGGCAATGTCTAATGAAGAGAAGATAGCTAAACTTCTACTAGATGGTGACAAAGAGCGTATGATACCACTTGTGGAAGAGGCACGCCATGAGATAAACCCAGACACTATCGTCAATGAAATCCTTATAGACGCGATGAAAGTGGTAGGCGAACTCTTTGGTTCAGGACAAATGCAACTACCCTTTGTACTTCAGTCTGCAGAGACTATGAAAACCACAGTGGACTACTTAAACCCGTATCTTACCAAACAAGAGAAAGACACAGACACAACGCTTGTCATAGGAACAGTACGCGGAGACGTACATGATGTAGGTAAAAACCTCGTTGACATCATCCTCTCAAATAATGGCTATAAAGTCGTTAATGTAGGGATAAAAACAGACCTTCAAGAGTACCTGGATGTCGTAGAACGTCAGTCCATCCAAGCCATAGGTATGTCAGGGCTACTGGTAAAGTCTACCGCTGTGATGAAAGACAACCTTGAAGCCATGGCAGAGATGGGTATGACCATTCCTGTGCTTTTAGGTGGTGCTGCACTGACACGTAGCTTTGTTGATGACTTTTGTCGTCCTATCTACAAAGGTCCTATTTTTTACTGCAGAGATGCTTTTGACGGGGTGATAGCGATGTCACGCATTGAGAAGTATAACGAAGACCCAAGTACGGAGCTTGATACTCGTATGGCGGGAGATATGAACAAGGTCGAAAAAAAGGTCAAGAAAAAAGTCATCATTCCACCGTTTGAAGAGATAAAACTCCCAGAGCCTCAAGCTGTACCTACACCACCTTTTTGGGGACGAAGAGTACTTCAAAAAGAGGACTTAGACTTAGATATGGTCTTCAACTGGGTCAACCAACGGTCTGTCATCAAGTTTCACTGGGGATACAAGTCTAAAGGTATGACTAAAGAGGAGTACCAAAAACTCTTAGATAAAACAGTCTACCCAGCGTACGAGCGTCTTAAAAAAGAGTTTGTGGACAAAGGACTGTTTGAACCAACCATCATCTATGGTTACTACCCTGTAAGAAGTAACGACCAAGAATTGTATGTCTTCGATGAAAGTGAAGGCTGGAATGTAGATGCCAATGCCAACCGTGAACCTCTTAGCGATGTCATCGGAAGAGCTGTAGGTACTTTCTCTTTCCCAAGACAAGGACGCAAACCTTACCGAGCACTCTCTGACTTCTTCCATCATGATAGACACGATATACTACCTATCACTTGTGTAAGTGCAGGGAGCAAATTTTCTGCCTATGAAAAAGAACTCTATGATGCAGGTAAATACTTAGAGTACAACATGGTACACGGCTTCTCTGTAGAACTCGCAGAAGCCCTAGCAGAAGTAGCCCACAAACAGATACGCCTTGATTTGAATATAGCAGATAAAGAGGGCGGTTCACTACGTGATGTCCGTATGAACCGCTACCATGGTGCGAGGTATTCATTCGGTTACCCAGCGTGTCCAGACTTGGAGCAGAGTCGTTTGATATTTGATTTACTTAAGCCTGAAGAGTTTGGGATAGAACTCTCTGAGACTTTTCAGATACATCCTGAGCAGAGTACTACTGCGTTGGTGGTGCATCATAGTAAGGCTACGTATTATGCAGTATAGTTAAGGTTATTTTTATTATGGGGGGGTAAGATTCAGTATGTCTTTAAGACAAATTAAATTTTAAGTAGGGAAAATGAGTAATCAAAATCAGGAAAAAATTATAGTAATACAAAATAAATCAAATGCACTAGGCATAGCATCTTTTGTATTTGGGCTAATAAGTATATTTATATTTTCAGTTATATTTGTGCCTTTATCATTAATTTTTGGTATCTTGGGTATTATAAAAAAGCAATTGGTTTGGAGCATAGTAGGTATTATTTTTGCACTGATAGGATTTGCAACCTCACCGATGCTTTTAGGTATATTTGGTTTAGCTACTGTAGCTGCAACTGGGGGAAATTAAAGAATGATAAAAAATAAATATATTATCTCTATAGGATTAGGCTTGTTATCTTCAACTTTGTTTATAGGTTGTGGTGGTAGTGGAGGTTCTTCCAGTAATTCAAATACCAAAGCAACAATTTCAACAAAAAATCAAGAAGTTAAAATCGATAAAACTGCCAGTGCAGATAATTTTAAAAAAGTACTAAATGATTATTATAACCGTCATTGTATAGGTATAGATTTAGATGCACAATTTCCACTATATGAAAAAATAAATTCTACTGGTTCTGTAGAACAGAAGTATTTGGATTTAAAAAAATTAGGGTTAATCAAATTATCAGATGCGAAGTTTGATATAAACAAAGAATATCGTAAAAGAGGTATTATAAATTGGTCAGACGATGCTGATAAAGTTAAAATGATTAATGGAAAAAAGATTGAATTAACTGAAAAGGGTAAAAAAATCTATAAAGCATTTTCTAAAAATGAGCAACGTAGCTATATGAAGGCTAAATTTTGTTTGGCTAATTATGAAGTAATTGCTGTAACTAACTATACAAAACCTAAAGATTTTATGGGTATGACATTGTCACGTGTTAATTATACGGTGAAACCAACCAATGTTATATCTTTTATTGATGATATTACGAAAATAAAATCCTTTAATTATTTTAAAGATAGGACAATACAAGAAGTAGATAAAAGAGCAGATTTAGTATTGACAGAGATGAAAGGTTGGATGCATAGTAAAGAGTTTAAAAGATAACAAAGGATACTTAATCTCTAGCAAATTTAACTCGTTCATCAGCTCCAGCTGTTGAACCTCTATCAGACCATAAACTCTCAAAACATATTTATTATCATAAGTGCGTAGGGTGTTGTCCCATGACAACACCGTGAATATGTATGCAATTATCTTGTGCAGACATGAATATGTTTGTTATTCAAATTATTGGTGTTGTAAGGGTACAACACCCTACGGATTTAATAACACTTTTTTAGCTACAATAGCACAAAAAGTTTAAGGCATAGTAATGGAGTTAGAAAAAGGATTGTACCAACACTACAAAGGTAACATGTATGAAGTCTACATGACCGCACAACACTCAGAGACAGAGGAGTGGATGGTGGTATATAAGGCACTCTATGGAGAGCAAGGCATGTGGGTACGCCCCTATGATATGTTTACTGAAACACTAGAAGTAGATGGTGTAAATGTAGAGCGTTTTAAGAAGGTAGATGATGCAGTGTAGTTATTGTGGTGGTGAGATAGAAAAAGGGATAAAGTCCTGTCCTCACTGTGGAACACTTAACCCCTCACAAGATGTAAAGAATGCACTGCTTTGGACGGTGGGGATGATAGCTGTTTTTACCATAATATATGTTCTTTTTTACTAAATACCTTCCATTTTCCGTGCTTCAAAACTTACCAGGCTATCGCCAGAAAATGTAAAAAATAGCTCAATGGGTCTACAGCAGACTTCACAGTCTTCTATGTAGTCACTGGTCTCTTCTTCAGGGTCTAATACCATTGAAATACGTTCCCAACAGTAGGGGCAGGTAAAAAAGTGTTCCATTACTATCCTTTATGTTAATTTGAAGAGAGGCAAAGCCACTCTTCACACGTTGTCCTCAGCGGACGGCTCGTATGACTAGTCATACTTATTTCTTAAATAGTTTGGTGATGAAATTAGGCAGTACACAGCTGTTACAGTTCCCTGTTCGGTCGCACTGGGCTTGTCGTATATTGCGTAAGAGTAAAAATAAAAATCCAAATGAGATAAGCAGTTGTACTACACCTACAAGCCAATGTGACTGCATGAGGTTTTGTATGGAGAGTGCGAACATGATGAGTGTGACGATGAGGCACATAGAGGTATCCTATATTTTTTCAAATTATAGTACAATCACATAAAAAACAGGATAAGTAATGTCAGCAATTATAGAACACTTTCAAACCCTCACACAAATACCTCACTGTAGTAAAGAAGCCGATAAACTGTTAGATTTTCTAGTTACTTTTGCTAAAGAGAGAAACTATACTGTGGAAGTAGATGCTGTTAAAAATATCTATATCTCTAAAGGTCGTCCGACTTTGTGTCTGCAAGCACACTACGACATGGTCTGTATGGGTAAAGCACCGCAGATAGAAACCTACATAGAAGAGGGTGTCATGAGAGCCAAAGACTCCTCTTTGGGTGCCGACAATGGTATGGCAATAGCCATGATGATGCAGTCCATGGATGAAGGTAGAGAGTTAGAGTTTTTACTCACTTCCGATGAAGAGATAGGACTCATAGGAGCGAATGAAGTAGCCTTTGATTTGAAGTCAAAATATATGCTCAATCTTGACAGCGAAGATGAAGCAGAAGTCTACATAGGCTGTGCCGGTGGTGCAGACATTAGTGCATTCAAACAAGATGACTATGTAGAGGGAGAAGGTACGTGTTATGAAGTAGCAGTCAAAGGACTCGTGGGTGGACACTCAGGAGTAGACATAGACAAGGGTATTCCTTCGGCTATTAAAGTGCTTGGAAAGTATTTGGTAGAAAATGGTGTAACTGAGTTAGCTTCTATTTATGCAGGAGAACGTCGTAACTCTATCCCTGCAAATGCAGTAGCCATCGTCAGAAGCGAAAAAGCTTTGGAAAATGAGGGTGATGTGAGCGTACGCGTACTCAAAGAATCTTCAAAAGTCTTAGCAGAGGGTGAAAAAATCATACATCTCATAGATACTTTTAAACACGGTGTGCATGCGATGAACGAAGAACTTGGTATCCCAGATGTAAGTATAAATCTTGCTATCATCACGGCAGATGAAAAGGGTGGTGTGAAGATAGAGACTTCAGCACGTGCCATGGGAGCAGAGGCGTTGGAGAGTTTAACCAATGAGACGGTAGAAATGTTTGCATCTTATGGTTTTGAAGTAAAGGTTGAAGACAAATACCCTGCATGGAAACCCGATGTGTCAGCATTTACAAACTTAGTGAGTGAGGAAATGAAAGCAGTCTTTGGAAAAACAAAGATGATGGCGATACACGCAGGCTTAGAGTGTGGTGTCATAGCCGAGAAATACCCTGCCATGAAGTTCGCTTCTATCGGTCCAACCATACGTTACCCTCACTCGACACGTGAAGAAGTAGACTTAGATTCAGTGGGGAGAATCTATGAGGTTTTATTAGGGATTATAAATCGCTTGTAATTTATGATATATATCAATTTTTTTGGAAATAAGTAGGAGTAAAATTAAGGAATATACTTATCATTTGAAGGAGAAAAATGAAAACGATATTTCAAGATTTAGAGTACTTAAATAAAGAGGTTGAAGGTAAAAAATCAAAAAAAATACTTAAAGAGTTAGAACAAAACATTCACTTACTGAAGACAAAGAGTGGACTTTCTCAACTTATGGGAAAGAAGAAACTAGCCAAGATTACGCGCAATGTTGAGTATGAAAATGAATTAAAACAGTTGCAAGTTGAACTTATAAAACTACAAAATTGGGTGTATGATAATAAAAAACGTGTGATGATTATCTTTGAAGGGCGTGATGCTGCGGGTAAAGGTGGTTCCATTAAACGTTTTACACAGTATCTTAACCCTAGAAAATTCAGGGTTGTCGCTTTACAAAAACCTACAGAAGTAGAAACAGGACAGTTTTACTTTCAACGTTACTTTAAACATCTTCCAAACCCTGGGGAAATTACCTTTTTTGACCGTTCATGGTATAACCGTGCCATTGTAGAACCTGTGTTCGATTTTTGTACCAAAGAGCAGTATGAAAAGTTTATGAAAGAGGTACCTGAGATAGAACATGCAATTATGGATGATGGGATTATACTTATTAAACTTTGGTACTCTATTACCAAAGAAAATCAACAAAAAAGATTTAAAGAGCGAATGAGCAATCCTCTAAAACATTGGAAGCTAAGTCCTGTAGATCAAAAAGCCCAAGAGATGTGGGATAAAGTAACTTACTATAAAGAGGAGATGTTCAGCCGTTCCCATACAGGCTATGCACCTTGGATTATTGTTGATAGTAATGATAAAAAAAGAGCTCGACTAGAGTCTATACGTTATGTACTTGCTCAAATTCCCTATGAAGGTAAAGAAGATGCAAAAATTAACCTTCATCATGATCCAGAAATTGTTGAGCGCTACCATAGACGCTCACATGATGAGCATTAAGCCTAAGTCGTTTCTATCCAAAAAGGTTTCTCATGAATCATAATCTTTTTATCTCGATAATGAAAGATTTATCTGTTTTGTATATTGAAGATGATCTCAAAGTACAAGAGTATATAGCGGAGTTTTTAGGTCGATATACACCCAATCTTCATCTTGCCGGCAGTGCCGAAGAAGGATTGAATCTTTATAAGGAGATAGAGCCGGATATCATTCTGCTTGATATCAACCTTCCCGGGAAAAGTGGTATAGATTTTGCGAGGGAACTTCGCATACATGACCAGGATACACGCATTATCATCTCCACGGCATATACCGATAAAGGATTCCTGTTGACAGCTGTTGAACTGGGGCTGACGCGTTATCTGGTCAAACCGATTACCGGTACAGAGTTGATTGATGCCTTTAGCAAAGCTGCCAGTGAGTATATAGAGCGTAGAGAGACCGTATTGGTTAATCTTGGAGAAGAATATTATTATGATCGGGAAAGAAAGATCCTTCTTTTCTATGACGATAGGGTACCTCTTCGTAGAAAAGAGATGGAGCTTCTGGAGTTTTTTATTGAAAACAGGGGGCGAACGCTCTCGTATGAAGTGTTGCAGTATGAAGTTTGGGATACAACTGCATTGAGTAAAGATGCGATTCGCTCACAAATTCGCAATATCCGAAAAAAAAGCCATCTAGGTATCATTCAAAATATCAGTGCGATCGGATACAGGCTTCATGAAGAGGAGACGAAATGAATACACTTTCTGCCATTGCACACGGTGAAGGGTTCTCTCTGCCGCATACAGCTATCCTCTCTGAGGCTATGTCCTGTATGTTGGAAAATAGAAATGGCTCTGTTGTGCTACTCAAGGAGCAACGTCCTGTAGGTATATTGACTGAAGGAATGGTTCTTGATCTGCTTGAAGATAAGGTGGATTTTACACAAGAGGTTCTGCCGTTTTCCAAACAGCCAGTTGTTACTGCAAATTATAAAAGACCCATTGAGTCTGCATTTGATCTGGTGGTTACCAACAATATTCGCCGTCTTGTATTGATAGATGATGGCGGTTGTTATGCTGGTATGGTACTTCAAGATGACCTTTTTGCATTTTTGGAAGAGGATGTCTATAAGGCAGACCTTAAGGTAGTAAATATTCTTTCAGCTGAAATGCCACAGGTTATGTTGTTGTCTGCTCAAAAAACACTTCATGATGCCTTACGTTTGATGCGTCACCAGAAGGTTGGCTCAGTTATTATTGCAGATGATGGTGATGTTAAAGGCATTATTACAGAGAAAGATATCCTTGCTGCTGGACATCAACATAAAGATTTGCAGCAAAATGTTACAGTATTGATGTCTTCCCCTGTATTATCAGCAGGTGTAGATGATGCAATTACAATAGTCATTGCACAGATGAAAGAGCACAGTGTCAGGCGGGTGCTTGTGTATGATCGCAAAGGCAAAGTCTATGCAGTTTTGACAAATAGGGATATTTTTAAACATATTAAAGGGAATGTTGCACGCATGCTGGAGATCAAGTTGCGTCATGCTAAAGAGATTATGGATATGCTTCCCCATGCGATTATCGAGATCTATGATGCATCCAATCAGCAGGTGATTCACTGGATCAACCGCAAAGCACGTGAATTGTTCGGGGATGTGATACTTGAGCATGCTCCCGAAGAACTGTTTGGTGAGGCATGGCAGATGTTGTATGAATCTTTGAGGGCTGCAGGCGTGATCGAGAGTTTCTCTGTGGCGATGCAAGGGCGAATTTTTGAATTTTCTGGGACGGTATCGAAGAATATCAACAGTCGATATATCAAGCTTATCGCCAAAGATGTGACTGAACATGAAACAATCAAACAACAGCTTAGAGATGAAGTTGCAGAGGAGAGTAAACTGCGTCGGGAGCAGGAATATCTGATGATGCAACAATCTAGACTGGCATCTATGGGAGAAATGATAGGACATATTGCACATCAGTGGAGACAGCCTTTGGCTCAGCTTGGTGGTATCTTCATGAATTTAGAGTCAGCACAGGTTTTTGGTGAACTGGATGATGTCTATCTTAAGAAGAAGATGAAGCATGGCAATGCTATGATTAAGTATATGTCGCAGACTATTGATGATTTTAGACTCTTTTTTACACCCAATGAAAATAGCGAGCGATTTGATGTGGTTTTAGCACTATATCAAGCAGTCAATATAGTCTCTGCAGGACTTGACTATCATCATATTGATGTGGAGATAGATGCAAAACCAAAAAAGTTTTTTGCACGCAAGTGTGCCAGTGAATTTGCACAAGTTCTTTTGAATCTGCTCAATAATTCTAAAGATGCTTTGGCACAATCCAATAATGTTAAACGGTATATCCATATCTCTTTATCGAAAGATAAAAATGAGAATGTTCTTGTTTTTTGTGATAATGGTGGAGGTGTTAACCCACTTATATTGTCAGAAGTATTCAAGCCATATGTTAGCACCAAGCATGACAAAGGTGGAACAGGCATTGGGCTCTATATGTCACAGCTTATTATGAAGCAAAAAATGAATGGAAGTATAAAGGCACAAAATAATGAAAAAGGAGTATGCTTCACACTGCGGTTCCCTTCAGATTAATAAAATTATAAATTTTTCAAATATTTCACAACTCTTACATTTATTTTTTATAGAATACATTTAGCGTGATTTATTACGCATAGGGTACCTATGACCTCCTGGGTATCCAACACTTTAAAGAAGGCATATGAAGAAAAAGATAAATCAAGTCAAGATACTTCTTGACGCTTTACCATACATCAAACGTTATAGTGATGAGATATTTGTCATAAAATATGGTGGATCAGCACAAACAACACCGGAACTAAAAGAAAAATTTGCACGTGATATTGTGCTCATGTATCTTGTAGGAATTAAACCGGTTGTTGTACATGGTGGTGGTCGTGCCATTGGAGATATGCTGGATCGTTTGCAGATAGGGAGCCATTTCATTGATGGTCTTAGGGTTACTGATGAGAAAGTAATGGAAGTAGTAGAAATGGTACTCTCTGGCAGTATCAATAAAGAGATTACAGATCTTTTAAATGAACATGGTGCCCCTGCATTAGGTGTAAGTGGCAAAGATGCTTCTATGCTTAAAGCCAAGCCTATAGATATGCAGAAGTATGGTTATGTAGGTGATATTACTAAAGTCGATCCAAAGGTGATTAATAATCTGATTGCTGAAAAGTTCATTCCAGTTATTGCTCCTATTGCTACAGGGCAGATAAGTGGACATCCTGGTTTTAATGTTAATGCAGATATCGCTGCGGGTCATATAGCATCAAGCCTTAAGGCACGCAAGATTATCTTCATGACAGACACTCCTGGTGTACTGAATCATGAAAAAGAGATTATACATACGCTTAATGAAGAGCAGATTAATCTATTGAAGACTCAAGGAACGATTGCTGGGGGGATGATACCAAAGGTGAATGCCTGTTTGCACGCAGTGAATGGAGGTGTCATGAAAGCACATATTATTGACGGACGTATAGAACATGCATTACTTTTGGAAGTCTTTACAAGCGAAGGCGTGGGAACGGTGATAAAGCTATGAGTCGATTTCAGACTTTAAAAACGCTAGCTTCGCCTCTGCTATTGAAGCAATGCGAAGCGATTATTGAAGATGAACTGGAGAATTTGCAAAAACTTTTCCGTGCATTGGAAGTGATAGAGCAGAGAAAACTCTATAAAGGGCAGTATGAGAATTTTACATCTTATTGTCAAAACAGATGGAAAATAAACGGAGCTCTTGATTTTCAAGGAGAGCTAACATTTAATTTTAAAACAAAGGATGAATATGAACTACCCAAAATTTCCTGAGAATTGTAAATCTTTACTATGCAAGTACCTGACTCCGGAAGTCTTTGAAGCACTTAAAGATAAAAAAACTTCTAACGGTTTTACACTGGAACAGGCGATCAACTCCGGTGTGAAAAATATTGATAGTGGTATAGGTGTCTATGCAGGTGACAAAGAGTCTTATGATGTTTTTGACAAACTTTTTGATCCTATCGTTGAGGAGTATCACGGATTTGGTAAAACTGATTCTCACAAAAGTAATCTCAATCCTGATGATCTGAATGCCCCAAACCCTGATCCTGATAATGAATTTATCTTATCTACTCGTATCCGTGTTGGAAGAAATATGGATAATATGCCACTAGGCCCTGCCATATCAAAAGAGCAACGTGATCAGGTAGAAACAAGCGTTGTTGCCGGTCTTAAGACGCTTGAGGGTGAACTTAAAGGAGCATACTATCCACTTTTAGGAATGACAAAGGAGGTGCAAAATGAACTCATTAAAGACCACTTTTTATTTAAAGAAGGTGATCGCTTTTTAGATGCAGCAGGACTCAATCGTGACTGGCCGGCAGGTCGAGGAATCTACCACAATAACGATAAAACATTTTTGGTTTGGGTCAATGAAGAAGATCAGCTTCGCATTATCTCTATGCAACAAGGTGGTGATATAAAAGAGGTGTTCACCCGTCTTGTCAATGCCATTAAAAGTATTGAAACCAAAGTGCCTTTTTCATACAGTGATCATTTAGGTTACATCACAAGTTGCCCGACAAATTTAGGGACAGCGATGCGTGCAAGTGTGCATATCGCCCTGCCAAAACTTGCAGAAGATATGGATACATTTAAAGCGATTACGGACACATACCATCTCCAAATCCGTGGAATTCACGGTGAACACAGTGAAAGTGAGGGTGGGATTTATGACATTAGTAACCGTAGGCGTTTGGGCATAACAGAAGTTCAAGCTGTTCAAGATATGCATGATGGTGTCGTTGCATTGATAGCAAAAGAAAAAGAACTTAGAGGATAAGAATCAAGAAGAAGATATAAAAATATTAAACTGCTTGGCACCATGACTTCGCCGTTTGTACGCGAAAAATTTATAGGAGTAGACAGATGAATATGAATAAAGTAGTATCAGGATTTTTTATTATCCTGGCAATGACCATAAACTTCGGGTTTTTTTACGGTTCACCGGAAATTCTGGCTGAACATAGCAAATATGAACTTTTTGCAGCAATTGTCATCAATCTGATAGCGACGATATTCAAATTTGGCGACAAGACACAGGTGGGCTCAGTGCTGCTGGCAACCAGTCTGGTTGCAGATATCCAGCTGATCGCTTCCGCTTCAATCTGGGCTTTTGCACTCTATGGACTGGGTACAATGAATGTAGAAGCAACGACCGCGATCATCTCGCTTTCAGGAGGGGCACTGCTTGCCAATATTACTTCGGTTGTGATTTTTGTAGGCGACACCCTCAAATCAAAAAGGTAGTCTGGTATGGAAAGTCTTTCCAGCTGGATCATCATTCGGAGGCTTCGATGGCCATTTCTGGTGATTGTGGTCACATTCGCAATCTCTATTTTGGGTATGGTTCTTATCCCCGGCCAGGATGATCAGGGAAATGTATACCATCTCAATTTTTTTGATGCATTCTATTTTGTCAGTTATATGGCTTCAACCATTGGGTTTGGTGAGTCTCCTTATGCCTTCACCTACACTCAAAAACTCTGGGTCTCTTTCAATATCTATTTGACGGTTATAGGGTGGTTTTATGGTATTGGGACAATCGTGGCACTTATGCAGGATGAAGTGCTGCATAAAGAACTGGCACGCGCTGCATTTAAAAAAGCGGTACGAAAGATTAGGGAGCCCTTTGTACTTATTTTGGGATACAACAATGCTACCAAAGAGCTGATACGGAAACTGAGTGAGCAAAATATGCGTATGGTTGTACTTGACCGTGACCAGCAGGCGATTAATGCACTAATCCTTGAAAATTATCACCCCCATATCCCTGCATACAGTGCAGATGTACTGGAGAGTGAAATATTGGAGTTGGCAGGCATACGCAGTAAGAACTGTCATTCTGTTGTAATGTTATTTGAAAATGATGAAAAAAATACCAGACTTGCCCTGATATGTAAACATATGAATAAGCATACTGAACTTATTGTTCGCTCTTCTTCTTCGCAAAACAACGATTTTCTAAAAGGAATAGGTGTAAACCATGTGGAAAATCCTTTTGAAGTGATCTCCCAGAGGCTCTATCTCTCTCTGAGGGCACCGAATCTATGGCTGCTTGAAATGTGGGTGTATGGACATATCTTGAAGATCAAAAGAAGAGAAGTGCTCCCTGAAGGTCGCTATATTATTTATGGGTACGGAAGAATGGGTAGAGCTTTGGAAAATGGTTTGAAAAAAGCGGACATCGACTATACCTTTATTGATGCAAGAGAAACATCTCTCAATCTACCGCCCAATTCAAAAAGTGAACTCTACAAAGAGGATGAAATAGAAGAAAAACTGATGAATGCTGATATTCAGAATGCCGCTTTGATTATTGCCGGAACAAGGGACGATCTGATTAATCTTGCGGTAATTGCTTTGGCTAAAAAGCACAATCCGGATATCTATACGATTAGTCGTGAAAATGAGATGAAGGACATGCATATATTTCAAGCTGCAAGGGTACAGCGTCACTATGTGCTTGAGCAGATCATTGTCGACAAAGCTTATAATTATCTTGCGATGCCGCTTGCTAATATCTTTATCGGGATGCTTCGTGATTATGATGATATTTGGGGCAAGAATCTTGTTGAGCGTATCATTGCCAAAATGGGTGAGAGAGCAATGCTTTGTGAAAAGCAAATCGATGAAGCATCAGCCTACGCAGCTTTTAACGAGCTGCAAAAGGAAACAAAGATTACCATTGGAATGCTCAAGCATAGAAGAGAGGATTATATCCTAGAGAATACATTAATTTTTTTGATGGTACTTAGAGATAATAAACCTATGTTATTACCAGATAATAATTTTGAGATCAGAATAGGAGATAAAATGCTTATTGTTTGTGACGAAGAAAGCAGGGAAGACCTTGAATATATTGTAGAAAATTATTATGAACTTCATTATGTGATGCAGGGATATGAAAAATAATAGAATGTTATAACTAGACTTTGAAACCTTCTTTACTTTTACAGTGTGCAGCCATAAAACACTCTTCACACTCTGGTTTGAGGGCTTTACATCTGTAGCGCCCGAAGAGTACCATGGCTTGATGGAGTAAGTGAAGGTCTGTCTTAAATTTTTTAGTCAGTTCCTCTTCGCACTTTATAGCTGTTTTGGCATCACTGAGTCCTAGACGATGGGCGACTCTAAAGACGTGGGTATCTACTGCCATGAGGTTGGCTCCTGCATATTCTATCATGACGACATTGGCTGTTTTTTGTCCAACACCAGCGAGCTTAACGAGTTCATCACGTTCTAGGGGTATTTCGTTACCATAGTTTTCAACCACAGACTGTGCCATCTTGATGAGGTTTTTAGCTTTGTTATTGAAAAAGGAGCAGGTATTGATGTAGGATTTGACTTCATCCAAGTCAGCATTGGCAAGACTGATAGGGTCAGGATAAGCTTTAAAAAGAGCAGGGCTTATGATGTTGACACGTTTGTCTGTACACTGGGCTGAAAGCATCACAGCGATGAGCAACTCATAAAGATTTGTATAGTTAAGTTCGGTGAGTGAATCAGGATAGTGATGTAAAAAGAGTGCTTTTATCTCATCGATCTCTTTTTTTGTTGCTTTTTTTACTTTTGCCATAGAGTATTATCCTCTTCTAATATAAGGTTGAATAAAATATTACCATATTAATAAATGATTTACCCAAGAGAGATATACTTTTGTTAAATTATTAAACTAAAGGAAACAACATATGTTAAAACTCGCAAAAACATCACTAATCGCTCTTTCACTAATCGCATCATCAGCTCTGGCTTCAGACATTTTGGTCACAGTAAACGGTAAAAATATCACAAAGCAAGATGCACAGACATTTGTAACTTCTCAAGCACCTCAAGTAAACTTTGAGAACTTAAAACCAGAAGAGAAAAAGATGATTACAGATAGACTTGTAGAAAAAGAACTTTTTACTGAACTGGCACGCAAAGAAGGTATAGATAAAAAGCCAGAGTTTAAAAGAAATATGGAGAAGATTAAAGATGAACTTCTTGTCAATATGTGGATGAAAGAACAAATGGACAATGCTGTAGTCAGTGACAGTGAAGCAAAAGAATTTTATGACAAAAACAAAGATAAATTCATAGGTAAGGCGACGATGCATGCAAGACATATCTTGGTAGAAACCAAGGAAGCTGCACAAAAGATTATTGATTCTCTTAAGTCACTTAAAGGTGATGCTTTAAAAGCGAAGTTTATTGAACTTGCAAAAACAGAGTCTAAAGGTCCTTCTGGTCCTAAAGGTGGAGATCTTGGTACATTTAACAAAGGTCAAATGGTTCCAGAGTTTTCTAAAGCTGCATGGGCACTTGAAGATGGGCAAATTACAACAAAACCAGTGAAAACACAGTTTGGGTATCACGTAATTTACCTTGATAAAAAGTCAGATGCAAAACCAGTAAGCTATGCATCAGTAAAAGATAAAATTGTTGCTTCATTAAAGCAAAAACAATTTGCAACGAAGATAGCAGAAGTAGCTAAAGAGCTTAAAAGTAAAGCTAAAATCGTGGGAATGACATCAGAAACAAATACAACAAAAAAATAATTTTTGTTGTAACTAATGGGAGGAAATATGAAGAAAAATTTTGCAACTAGTGCCTTGGTAGTGTCACTATTGACTACTGGTGTCTATGCGGATGCATTGAAAAACAGTTTAACTAACTTTATGAATACGAAAGAAAAATCTTCAATAGTAGATTTAGGTAATATTAACTTAAATGCTAAGCAAAAGCCTAGGAAACCTAGTATTAAACATCATGCAGATACAGCAGTAATAGCTATAGTAAATGGGCATAATATTATTAAAAAAGATGCAGATAAATATTTGGCTCAGCGTACACAAGGCAAGATAAAAGATTACGATATAATTCCTCGAAAACAACAAAAAAGACTTATACAGGAAATGGCATTTCCTATTATGGTACTCAATGCGGCACAAAAAGAATTAACTGCAGAAGAGATACAAAGTGTCTATAATCGTATATGGATGCAAAAAGAAGCACGTAAGGTTGATATTAAAGATGATGAGGTTAGAACTGTATATAACCAAATCAAACAAAAAGCAGCAGATAATAACAATACACAACCTATACCTACATTTGAAGCAATCAAGGGTAGATTAAAATCTCAAATGCTTGAAAAGCATTTAATTGGCAAATTGATGGAAAATGTCAAAATTGAAGTAGCACGCTAAATGCTTAATTAGTATTTGTACAACATATAGGTAAAATACGCCTAATATATAAAAAGGAAACACTGAATGAAAAAAGTTTTATTGATTGCAGGATTGGCAACAGTTCTTAGTACAACAGCCATAATGGCAAAGACAGCAGGTACAGTGAATGGTATGATTATTACTGTAGATGAAGCAAATAAAGCACTAAATGTATTGACTAAAGGTCAAAAAACATGGTCGACACTTCCTGCAGAAGGTCAAAAACAACTGATTCAAATGATGGCACCATCAAAACTAGTAGCGGCAGAAGCTGACAAAAGTTTAACAAAAAAAGAAAAAGAAGCAGCACTTTCAGGTTTTTGGATGCAAAAAAATATGGCTGCAACAAAAGTGACAGATAAAGAAGCACAATCAGCATATGATAAAATGAAAGCTGCAGCTAAAAAAGCGAACAGTAAGCAGAAAATACCACCATTTGAAGCGGCAAAAAACAATATTAAAATGCAATTGGCACAAGAAAAAGTGGTTGCTAAACTCATGAAAAAAGCAAAAATTAAAATTAAATAATTCTGTTAAGGGGAAGTAGTTTATGTCTACAAAAGTTTTAGATGTCGTTGAAGCAGGTGTGGTCACAGGGGAAGACCTTCAAAAGTTATTTAAAGTAGCAAAAGATGAAGGTTTTGCCTTGCCTGCTGTGAATGTTGTAAGTACTTCTTCCGTCAATGCAGTACTTGAAGCTGGAAAAAAAGTAAACTCTCCTGTCATTGTTCAGTTTTCTAACGGTGGTGGAGCATACTATGCAGGTAAAGGTTTGCCTTCTTCTGAAGCAGCAGTACTTGGGTGTATTTCAGGTGCACAACATGTACATACTGTAGCTAAAGCGTATGGTATTCCTGTTGTTCTTCATACAGACCATGCATCAAGAAAATTACTTCCTTGGATAGATGCACTTCTAGATGCGAGTGAAGCACACTTTCAGGCACATGGCGTACCTCTTTTCTCTTCACATATGATAGACCTCTCTGAAGAGCCTATAGAAGAGAATATCGCTACGTGTAAGAGCTACTTAGAGCGTATGTCTAAAATGGGTATGACGTTAGAGATAGAACTGGGTGTAACTGGTGGAGAAGAAGATGGTGTAGACAATACAGACATTGATAATTCACTCCTTTATACTCAGCCTGAAGAGGTAGCGTATGCCTATGAAGAGCTTATGAAAGTTTCTCCTAACTTTACTATTGCGGCATCATTTGGAAATGTACATGGGGTATATAAACCAGGAAATGTCTCTTTGACACCAAAAATTCTAGACAACTCTCAGAAGTACATCGAAGAGAAGTTTGGTACTGAACCTAAGCCTGTGGATTTTGTATTCCACGGTGGTTCTGGTTCTGAGCTTGAAGACATCAGAGAAGCTATCTCTTATGGAGCCATCAAGATGAACATTGACACAGATACGCAGTGGGCATTTTGGGATGGTGTGAGACACTATGTTAACGAACATAAAGACTACTTACAAGGGCAAATCGGTAACCCAGAGGGTGAAGATAAGCCAAATAAGTCTCATTATGATCCTCGTAAGTGGATACGTGCTGCGGAGCTTTCTATGGTGGAGAGACTTGAGAAGGCGTTTGAGGATTTGAATTGTGTGGGGCGAAATTAATATTTCGCTTGATTTTTCTTTGATTGACTTCCTTTTATTTTAACTGTGGCGTTGTTTTCTCTTTACTTTTCTAGAAAAGTAAAACAAAAGTCGTCTCTACTCTCGAATCGCTTCGCTTTCAAGGGCGTTCGCAGAGACAGGGCACGCATACACGTGATTGATAGAGGTTGCTTCTATGTATTTAAATTCTCCTGTTGAAGAAATTTCTTTTGAAAATCACACTTTTTATTTGAAGCGTGATGACCTTCTTCATCCAAACTTCTCTGGAAATAAAGCCCGTAAATTTTACTATTTCTTAGAAAATGATTTTCCTGATATTACTAAGATAATCTCTTTTGGTTCTGCACAGTCTAATGCGATGTATTCTCTTTCTGTACTTGCTAAGATGAGAGGGTGGGAGTTTGAGTATTTTGTGGAGCATATAGCAGAGTATTTGAAAGAGAATCCTCATGGTAACTATAAAGCTGCGTTAGAGAATGGTATGAAATTAACTGTAGGGTCGATAAAATCAACTGATGATTTGGATATAGATACACTTTTCATAGAAGAGGGTGGACGACAAAAAGAGGCAGAGTATGGTATTAAAATTTTAGCCCAAGAGATACTAGAGTGGCAAAAAGAGCATGATATTAAAGAGCTTAATATTTTTCTACCCTCTGGTACAGGAACTACAGCTTTGTTTTTGCAAAAATATTTACCTAACAGTGTGGTCTATACTAACCCATGTGTGGGTGATAGTGCGTACCTAAAGAAGCAGTTTTTAGAGTTAGAAGAGGATGAAAAAACTCATCCAACTATTTTGTCTTTAGAGAAAAAACACCATTTTGGAAAACTTTATAGAGAAAATTACAAAATTTGGCTAAAATTACAACAACAAACGGAAGTGGTCTTTGACCTCCTTTATGACCCTTTAGGATGGCGTACTTTGACTGCGCATCCAGAGGTTATAAGTAAACCCATACTCTACATACACCAAGGTGGTGTGTTGGGTAATGAGAGTATGCTCCCAAGATATGAACGAAAATATGGCGTGTAGGGTGTTGCACGACTCAGCATTTAGTGCTTCGCTTGCATTGCATTTTAGATGCTTATACCCTTATAAAACCAATGTAATAGGATAACAAGATGAAAATATTTTACAGTAGTGATGA
>JALXBG010000075.1 GCA_026991605.1 Sulfurovum sp. | reverse complement strand
ATCTGTGATGAGACTATCTCTATCGCCACTGTGGGTGGACGTTTTTATACTATGGATAGAGACAACCGTTGGGAGAGGGTAGAAAAAGGCTATAACGCTATAGCCACAGCTACACCTTCTACAGAACTAAGTGTTGAGCAATACATAGATGAAAGCTATGCTAAAAATGAGTTAGATGAATTTTTGGAGCCTATGGCATTTTCAGGTTATGGTGGGATGAAAGAGGGAGATGTGGTCATTATGACTAACTTCCGTTCTGATAGAGCCAGAGAAATCACTACGGTACTTGGAAGTAAGACATTTACCTCATTTGAACGCACTTACATTCCTTTACATATCGCTACGATGACACAGTATGATGCCTCTTTTGATTACCCGATACTTTTCCCTAAAGTGGCACCTGAAAATACTTTGGCAGAAGTCATATCTAATGCAGGGCTGAAACAACTTCATACGGCTGAGACAGAGAAGTATGCCCATGTCACATTTTTTATGAATGGGGGGATAGAAGAGCCGTATATTGGTGAAAGCCGTGTACTCATCCCTAGCCCTGATGTAAAAACCTATGATATGAAACCAGAAATGTCTGCACCAGAAGTAGGTGAGGCTGTACGTACTGCGATGGATGAGTCTTATGATTTCATTGTAGTGAATTTTGCCAATGGAGATATGGTAGGACATACAGGTAACTATGATGCTGCTTGTGAAGCAGTGAACGCAGTAGATAAACAACTTGGGCTCATCATAGAAAAAGCGAAGAAAGAGGGCTATAACATTGTGCTTACTTCAGACCATGGTAACTGCGAAGAGATGAAAGACAGCGAAGGTCACACCTTAACGAACCATACAGTAGGTGAAGTATGGTGTTTTGTTATTGCAGAGGGTGTAAGTGAAGTGAAAGAGGGATGTGGATTAAACAATGTTGCCCCTACAGTATTGAAACTTATGGGGCTTGATATTCCTGAAGAGATGGATGCACCGCTGATATAATTTGACTTAATCTTTTTTTCATTGTATTATGAAGAGATGGGTATCTAGGGTTATTAGAGGTGCCCATAAGTCATTTTCATAGGAGACAGTATGGAAAAAAAGATAAAAAGATCGGTTGGTACTTTATTGGCTCATATTATTAAAGTAGACAAGCGAGATATTAAAAAAGAAGCACCACTTTTTTGTGCCCTGATGGGGCAAAATTTTGATTGTAGCCATGAAGAAGCTGAAGCCTTTTTAGAGGGTATTATGGATACAGAGTATGATTTGGATGAGCATGTTTCCATCATCAACCAGGCACTCTGTGAAGACAAACTCTCAAAACTGCATTTACTTGAACAGATAAATCACATGATTTACTCAGATAATATTGCGCCAGATGATTACAAAGTATTTGAAGATATTAAAAATAAACTCTTTGAATGTTAGCTCTAAAGCCCTAAATGCTACAATAACTCAAATATTTTAAAGGGTCACAATGAAATTTACAGGAACAAACGTACTCGTAACGGGTGCAAGTAGAGGCATAGGTGCAGAGATAGCAAAAGGTCTTGCAGCAATGGGACTTAAAGTTTGGGTCAACTTCCGTTCAGGTGAAGCAGAAGCAAATGTAGTCAAAGCAGAGATAGAAGCAGCAGGTGGTAAAGCTGAGGTTATTGGTTTTGATGTAAGCAGCGAAGAGGCTTTTGTGGCAGGTATCAAAACAATTATTGCAGAAGATGGAGAACTTTCCTACCTTGTAAATAATGCAGGTATTACCAAAGATGGTTTGGCAATGCGTATGAAAACGGAAGCCTTTATGGATGTCATTAATGCTAATTTGACCTCTACATTTATAGGGTGTAGAGAAGCACTAAAAGTCATGCGTAAAAAGCGTTTTGGTTCGGTAGTGAACATCGCGTCTATTGTAGGTGAGACAGGCAATGCAGGACAGACAAACTACGCCGCATCCAAAGGTGGAACTATTGCGATGACAAAATCATTTGCCATTGAAGCCGCAACTTCTGGTATTCGTTATAACACAATCACCCCAGGGTTCATCGCTACTGAGATGACAGAGGTACTCAAAGATGAGGTAAAAGATGCCTTTACAGCCAAGATTCCTATGGGAAGATTTGGTAAGCCTAGTGAAGTGGCAGATGCAGTGGCATTTTTACTCTCTGACCACTCCTCTTACATTACAGGTGAGACACTTAAAGTCAATGGTGGGATGTTTATGTAAATGTGTAGGGGTAGATTCTATATCTACCTTTATTGGCATGATGGGTCAATATGGAATTGACCCCTACGAATTGGAAAAATATGTCTACTAAATTACTACTTCTTGAAGATGATAAACTTTTTAACGAAACCTTACAAGACTTTTTAGAAGAAGAAGGGTTTACCCTTCATGCGGTACTAGACCCATACTCTGCACTTGATTTGACCTATGAAAATAACTATGACCTTTACCTTTTTGATGTCAATTTACCTTATGAAAATGGTTTTGAACTTTTAGAAAAACTGCGACATGCAGGAGATATGACCCCCACGATTTTTATCACTTCTCGTGATGATAAAGATTCACTTAAAGAAGGTTTTACGCAAGGTGGAGATGACTATATTACCAAGCCTGTAGATTTGGATGAGCTACTCTTACGTATCAATGCAGTATTGCGTCGTCAGACACGTAGTCAGTTTGTACAGATAGGTACTTTTAAATTTGATGTGATGACAAAGTCTTTGTATGAAAATGACAAGGCATTGGAACTCACACAAAAAGCATCAGAACTTTTACTGGTTTTACTAGAAGCCCAAGGAAGTGTCGTCTCAACGGAGCAGATAAAAGGGCGTCTTTGGAGTAGCGCAGAAGAATCAAGTGATGGTGCTTTGCGTGTCTATATTACACAGCTTAAAAAGTATTTTCCTACTCAAATACATAATGTTAGAGGTGTAGGGTATCAGATGAGCTTACATGCATAGTCGAATGCTCGAACGTTTTTTGTCATTGGTGATTTATGTCATTACGATGACAGTATTGTTGATGTCAGTGTACCGTTTTTTAGAAAACTGGCATTTGAGTGATTTTAACTTTTTTATAGGTGGCGCTTTAGTTTTGTTAGTAGCCGTAGGGTGGGGATACATTCTTACCCATATGATTTTTGCACCTAAAAAACAGCTCGAAGATAAGCTTACATCCTTGAGTAAAAATATTATCCATGAACTTAATGTTCCTCTTTCAACTATAAAAGCCAATACAAGTATGTTAAAAAAAGGTATAGAAGATGAAAAGACGTTAAAGCGTTTGGGACGGATAGAAGATGCTTCTGTACGTTTGGAAAAACTCTATAATGAGTTAGTGTACAGTATACGTAAAGAGATGCATACTATAGAAAAAGAGTCTTTTTCTTTACATGATTTACTCAAAGAACGCGTACATATTTTTGAAGAGCAGAAAAGAAATCCTTTCTTGTTGGATGTTGCTGAATATACTATTGAAGTAGATAAAATAGGATTTGAACAAATGATCGATAATCTAATCTCCAATGCAATGAAGTATTCAAAGAAAGAGACTCTTATTTCTATTGGTTTAGATGAGGATACTTTGAGTATTATAGACAAAGGAATAGGTATGAGCAGTACGGATTTGTTACAAGTGTATGAGCGTTACTATCAAGCAGATGAAAACAGAGAGGGTGCGGGTATTGGTTTATCCTTGGTGAAGTCCTATTGTGATGAACAAGGTATAGAAATACAGATACTTTCCCAAAAAAATGTAGGTACAGAAGTACGATTGAATCTTAAAAATGTAAATAGCATTTAACACTCCTTAATATTTTTCCGTCATAATACATTCAAAAAAAGACCATAAATGCAAAGACACGGACCTCGCCTTTTTACAGCCTATATGATTACTGCTGTTGCATACCTACTTGTTGTAGCATTTATCTATTACTCTCAGTCTCACCATTTTGTTTCTTCCGAAGAACCTAAAGAATCTGTGATTAAAATGTCTTTGTCTCAGTTTGTACCTGAAGTAGTCACGCCTCCTGAACCTGTTATTGAAAAAGTAGAAGAAAAACCAGTAGAAGAGCCAGAGGTGGAACCTGAGCCTGTCATCGAAAAAGAAGTGATCAAAGAGGTAGTTCCTAAACCTGTAGTAGAGAAAGTTACTCCTAAAGTTGTAAAGAAGCCAGCAAAAAAGAAGCTAGTAAAAAAGAAGGTACAGAAAAAAAGAAAGATTAAAAAGAAAAAGACCAAAAAGAAAAAAATATTACAAAGACAAGCCTCAAAGCAACAAAACCATAGCAGTAAAGCTGAAAAAAATAAATTTTGGAATGCACTACGTAAAAAAATAGATAATCATAAGTTTTACCCTCGTATTGCAAAAAAAAGAGGTATGGAGGGAACTGTGAAAGTGAAGTTTACTATTTTGGCAAATGGAAGGATAGGAAGCATCACCGTAAAGGGTCCAAAGATTTTCTACCACTCTGCAAAAAATGCCGTCAAAAGTGCTTTTCCTATTAATATAGAAAAAGCTCCTGTCTCTTTACCAACAAGTACTAATATTACACTTCGTTATCAAATCAGATAAATTAATAAACATTTAACACATAATTAACATTACTCTTTTACAATGATAAAAATGTTGAAGGAGTAGGAATGAAAAGTGTAATAACACTATCATTGGTTTGTACAGTAGGACTTATGGCAGCACAGGTTGAGTTAGAACCTATCACGGTAGAAGCACAAGCAGGTACTGAGATGATTAAAGATGTGAGTGGGGAAGATATTAAATCAGCAGATTTAGGTGAGGCATTATTTAAGCAGTCACCTTCTGTTTCTTTGATAAGACGTTCAGGTATTGCAAATGATATCCGTGTCAGAGGTCAGAAAAAAGACAATATATCTGTCACTATAGATGGTGCAAAGATATATGGTGCCTGCCCAAACAGAATGGATCCTCCTATTTCACATATTTTGACAAATAATGTTGACTTTATAGAGATTAATGAAGGGCCTTTTAATGTGGAAGACTTTGGTGTACTCTCTGCAGATATTAAAGTGCATACCATTAAACCAGAAAAAAAAGTAGCCGGAGAGATTAACATTGGTATGGGAAGTTTTGGTTACAAAAAAGCAGCCCTTAATGTCAGTGGAGGAACAGACACTGTACGTTTTTTACTTTCCACTTCTACAGAGAGTGGTGAGCAGTATAAAGATGGTAATGGTGATGACTTTGCAGGACAAATAGATAGAAATATCAAAGCGGGACTGGTGTCTCCGATGGCACAGTACCAAGACAAATATAAAGACCTTGATGCATTTAGTAAAAAAACGTTGATGGCAAAAATGTTTTGGGATATCACAGACAACCAAGAGTTGAAACTCTCTTACACAGCAAATAGATCAGATGATATCTTATACCCTTCATCTAAAATGGACGCATTGTATGATGATTCTGATATTTATAATGTTGAATATACAGCCAAAGATTTGGGTAAGTATTCAAAAGAACTTTATATGCAAGCATATCAATCTGAAGTTGAACACCCTATGTCAACAAAGTATCGTAAAATGGGTGCAACATCATATATGACCCACTCACTTACTACAAAAACACAAGGTGGAAAGATAAAAAACAGTTTTGATATGAAAAATCATACATTCACTATGGGAATGGATTATAGTCTACGTAACTGGGATGGTGGTTATTATAAAAATGACAATCCTCTCCCCGCTACCAAGTTTCATAGTATTTGGGATGTTGATACAACAAATACTGCATTTTTTGTAGAAGACAGCATACATATGGGTAAATTTATACTTGATTTAGGATTGCGTTATGATACTACAGATATTGATTCTGCTAATCCAACACAACCATCTAATACCTATGATGAACTCAATGGGTATATGCTTGGGACATACCATGCAGACAGTACAACAAAATATTTTGCAGGTATTGGTAAATCGTCTCGTGTTCCAGATGCCAAAGAATTATACTGGATAGGATCTATGGGTAATATGATAGGTACACCAGACTTAAAAAATATAGTAAACTATGAGTTTGATTTAGGAATAGAAAAACAGTATGAAAATACAACATTAAAGGCAAAAGTATTTTATTCACAGTTGAAAGACTATATCGCATATAACGCCAGTAATGTCAATATGATGGGTGCGTCTGTCAATGCGTATGAAAATGTAGATGCAACGCTCTATGGATTTGACTTAAGTGGTACGTATGTGGCGACTGAGTCACTCTATTTTGATTATGGTATGGCATACCAAAGAGGTACTAAAGATAGACCACTTACAGGACAGTCTGGTACAGATATGCCAGATATTCCTCCTTTTAAAGTGAATGCATCAGTAAATTATGAGTATGATGAAAGTCTACAGTTTAAAACAGAAGTCATCGCATCAGATACTTGGGATGCCATTGATGATGAAAACGGAGAACAAAAAATAGATGCGTATGCAGTGTTGAATTTGAGCGCTACAAAACGCTTTACAAAAGGGTTTGAATTAACTGTAGGTGTAGATAATCTTTTTGATTCAACCTATGCGGTTTCCAATACCTATAAAGATTTAATACTCTTGAGTACACCAGGAAATAATGTCATGCTAATGAATGAAGCAGGACGTTATTTGTATGCAAACTTAAAATATAGTTTTTAAGTATGTGTATACCATATGATTTTATTGTATGGTTTTGAATCAATAGAAATAATATAAATTAGAGTCTTACTGTAAGACTTAATCTTTCTCTAAAAATATTTTCATTACGCCAATTTTCATACATTTTTAACTTGATACATATCAAAGTTTTCTCTATTGTAAAATGATATAATTAATTTGTCTGATGGTTTTGATAAGTAAAACTTATTAAAACTTGAATAAAATAGGAGTGATTTAGAATAATCTAAATCTGTTTTAAATCGTAATTTAGAGGAGGAAAGATGAATTACAAACTCAATAAATTTACATCTCTTGTTCTTGGGTCGGCATTGGGTATGACAACACTTTTTGGTGGAAATACTTTGCAAGACATCATGAAAGAAAGAGGATTGTCGCATCAAGATATGCTTGCTGCAGCAAAGACATATACACCTAGTGGTGGACGTGATAAATATCTGGTATTTAGTTCAGGTGGACAGTCTGGACAGATGATGGTCTATGGTGTACCATCTATGAGAATACTTAAATATATTGGTGTTTTTACTCCAGAACCTTGGCAAGGATGGGGATATGATGATGATACCAAGAAGATACTTGCAGAAGGTAACATTCGTGGTAAATCGATTACTTGGGGTGACACACACCACCCAGGACTTTCTGAAACTGACGGTAAATATGATGGTAAATGGTTGGTTATCAACGATAAAGCCAATCCAAGAATCGCAGTGATTGATCTAAACGATATGGTAACCAAGCAGATTGTAGTCAATCCAGTATTCAAATCTGATCATGGTGGAGCATTCTTTACTCCAAATTCTGAGTATATCCTTGAAGCATGTCAGTATGCTGCACCATTTGATAATAATTATCATCCAATGGATGAATATAAAGAAACTTATCGTGGTGGGGTAATGGTTTGGAAGTTTAATCACGAAATAGGGAAAATTGAACCGAAAAAATCATTTGTAATTGAAATGCCTCCATATATGCAGGATCTTTCCGATGCCGGTAAAGAGGCGAGTTATGGTTGGGGATTCACCAACTCATTCAACTCAGAGATGTATACAGGGGGTATCGAAAAAGGACTTCCACCATTTGAGGCAGGATGTTCAAGAAACGATACGGACTTTCTACATGTCTACAACTGGAAAAAGCTGGCTGAACTTGCAAAAGATGACAAGAATGTGAAGATCATCAATGGTGCACGTGTTATACCAATGGATGTAGCCGTGAAAAATGATTGTTTCTTCCTTATTCCTGAGCCAAAGTCACCACACGGTGTTGATGTATCCCCAGACGGTAAAAATATTGTCGTTTGTGGTAAGCTTGATACGCATGCAACGGTATATGACTTTGCCAAAATTCAAAGTGCAATCAAAAATAAAGAATATGTAGGAAAAGATCCTTATGGCATTCCTATTCTTGACATGAAAAAAACCATGTCTTGTCAAGCAGAGTTAGGACTTGGACCATTACATAACCAGTTTGGTAAGAATTGGAAAAAAGATGGAGAAATATTTACTTCCCTCTATGTAGATTCACAAGTAGTAAAATGGAACTATCATACCTGTAAAGTAGTAGACAGACAAAATGTTAACTACAACATTGGGCACCTTTGTGGTATGGAAGGTAAAACAGAAGATCCTCAAGGTGAGTATATCATTGCATTGAACAAACTTGCAATTGACAGATTTAACGAGATCGGGCCATTACACCCGCAAAACCACCAGTTAATCGATATTCGCGGTAAGAAAATGCAACTGCTTTATGATATGCCGATTCCTTTAGGTGAACCTCACCAGGCAGTAGCAATCCGTGCAGACAAAATTAAGCATAGTGTAAGATACAAAATGGGAACCAATCCGTTTACCGGTAAGATTCATGAAGGTAAAACACTTGCGGGGCAAGAGAAAATCGTCCGTAAGGGTAACCATGTTTATGTGTATGGAACAATGGTTAGATCACATATTAACCCTGAGCACGTTACCGTAAATAAAGGCGATACCGTCACTTTCTATTTGACTAACCTCGAAAGAGCCGAAGATGAGACACACGGATTTACTGTGGATCAATACAATGTACATGCTTCACTTGAGCCTGGTAAAACAGTTGCACTCACATTTAAAGCTGATTTAGAGGGTGTATTCCCTTACTACTGTACAGAGTTCTGTTCTGCACTACACTTGGAGATGATGGGTTACCTATTGGTTAAAGACCCTAACAAGAAGTATACAGCAGCGAAAAAACTTAAAATTGCAGCGATGAGTCCTGAGCAACTTAAAAAAGAGTATGATCAGACTGTAGCGGTAAATGATGCTACAGATAAAGTCATTCAAAGTGTTGTGAAGTTCTTGAAAGAAAACCATTATGAAAAGTATCCAACAGTTAAAAATCTTGTGACAGATGCACTTGATCAGTACAGTAAAATTGCGGAAGAGAAGAAAAAATCTGACGAAGCAGTAAAAGCTGGTGATATGAATAAAGCGATTCTCTTTGAAAATATGATTTGGCAATATATGGTTAAAACTGCCGATGTAGGGATAAGAGCAAAAGATCTTTTAGTGAAAAAAGTAGCAAAACCTATGAGTGATGCAGCAGCACGTGGTGAAGCAGCATACAAAGAAGGTGGATGTAACGGATGTCACGTGATTGGGAAAGTAAGTTCTGGACCAGATTTGACAGGTGTCTTACAACGACATGAAAATGGTGAAAAATGGGCTGAACAATGGATTATGCATCCTGAAACAATGTATGACAATGTCTACATTAAGTCTATGGTTAATTACTTTAACTTAAGAATGCCTAACCAAGGTATGACCAAAGAACAAACAGATGATATCATTGAATATCTCAAATGGGTTGATGAGAACGCAAATCTCTTCTAGAAACACTACGGATATAAGGGAATATGATTTCCCTTGTATCTCTTTATTATAACTTCAGTTTATTCTTTTTAAATATAACTTAAATTGATGCCTATCAAGGTTGCACTAAAGGGTTTGCAGTAGAATAAAGAAGTTATGGGTATAGATAGTTTAAAGAACGTAAAGCGTTTTTTACACTATGTATGAAGAAAGGATAAAAAATGAGTTCACTTGCAAAATCAAAAATATTTGCACTGTTAGCGCTGGGTATACTACTTTATTGGTTTGTTGTACCTGCGGTATTGACACATAATGTTGTAGAGATGGGGCGACAAGGGAAAGCGGAGAAAATATCACCGCTTACCATAAAAGTATGGGATTTCTTTCAAAAAGGAAAATATGTTTCTCCAAATATTCCCAAAGAGGATGCAAATAATTTGGCTAAAATGCTTGCAGATGATATGGAGTTAAATGTGGTAACAGCCCCGATTTGGTACGTTTCACTTGAAGCACCTAATTACCCTAAAGATGCATTTCCTGAAGGAATTCCTGTTTTTTATCATTTTGATGGATTTAGTGGTGATGTACATGAGATGAATACTATTAATCACTATATTGGAATGGATCCGATGGAGAGAGGGGCACCATATCTTCGTATGTTGGCACCTTATGCTTTGATTTTTGTGGCATGGATCTTTGCAATGTTTCTTATTTATAATGGTCGAATATGGAATTTGCTGATGTTGATTCCTATTTCGTTGCCTTTGATTTTTATAGGATTTTATTCCTACTGGCTCTATTGGTTTGGACATCATATGCATGCCTGGGGTGCATTTAAAATAAAACCCTTTACCCCTACGGTCTTTGGTGATGGGAAAGTGGCACAATTTACCACACATTCTTATCCTAGTATTGGCTTTTGGCTTTTGGTTGCAATTAGTATTTTAAGTATTTTAGCCTTAGCGGCAAAACGTAAATACCAAAGAAGTGAGCAGGTAGCCTAAAATGATAAAAATGATTGTGGTCTCTTTCTTGTTATTGTCAAGTTTGCTTAATGCAAACAACGTACTGCAAGAGGCTATTGATCATGCAAAGGCAGGTTCACGTTTAGAGTTACCAGCAGGGGTTTACCGCGGTAATATTGTGATAAACAAACCGTTAATTATTGACGGAAAAGATCAAAAGGCAATCATTGAGGGTGATGGGAAAGGTACGGTGATTACTATCACTGCATCAGGTGTAACGATTGAAAATCTCACGATTAGGCATAGTGGTGAGGAACATGAGCGTGTAGATGCAGGTGTAGCACTGAAAAAAGTAGAGCAGTGTACAGTGAAAAACTGTAAAATTGTAGATTGTCTTTTTGGCATTGATATGGCTCAGGTAAACCGATCTGAGATTATTGGAAACTATATCGAGTCGAAACCTTTTGACCTTGGTCTTAGAGGAGATGGGGTACGTCTATGGTATAGCAATGACAACCACTTAAGCGATAATCATCTTTATAAGTCACGTGATTTTGTGGTATGGTATTCTCATGGAAATTTGATAGAAAAGAATATGGGAGAGTATGGCAGATATTCTTTACACTTTATGTATACGGGTAAAAATATAGTCAAAGATAATGTATATAAACATAACTCTGTAGGTATCTTTTTTATGTATTCACAAGACACTGTTGCTACAGGGAACCTCATAGAGAACTCTTTGGGGACTACAGGGCTTGGTATAGGAATGAAAGATGCCAGTAATTTTGTATTGAAAAACAATACAATTATCTACTGTGCTAGAGGGCTGTTTATAGATCGTTCGCCTTATGAACCGGATACGGTCAATGTGATAGAGAACAACAAGATCATCTATAACAGTGAAGGAATACATTTTCATTCTTTGAGTCTGCATAATCGATTTGTCAATAATATTTTTAAAGGCAATATAGAGACTGTAATTAATGATTCTTATAATACGAAAGTAACAGAAAATGAATTTGATGGAAATTATTGGGATGATTATGAAGGCTTTGATAAAAACAACGATGGGATAGGTGATGGTGCATATAATTATTATTCCTATGCTGATAAAGTATGGTTGTATAATCCCAATATTAAATTTTTTTATGGATCTCCTGTGATTTCCATATTAAATTTTTTGGCAAAGCTGGCACCTTTTTCTGAGCCAGTGCTGCTTTTAAGTGATAAACATCCTAAAATGTATGAAGGAGAAGTATAATGCAAGAGAAAAAAAGACGGCAATTCATGAAGCAGGCAGCAGGGCTTGGTGTACTTGGCGTAGCTGCAGCTGGTGGTATATGGGCAGCCAAAGACTTTAAAGTTGATAAGTCAAGACTTCGTCCTCCTGGTGCAGTAGAAGAGGAGAAATATCTCTCTATGTGTATCAAATGTGGACAGTGTCTGCAAGTGTGTCCGTATGACTCTATAAAGCTGGAAGATATAGATGGAAAAGCAGGCGTGGGAACAGCATATATCAATCCATTGGCACGGGGATGTTACCTTTGTGAAGCGTTTCCTTGTGTCCTAGCTTGCCCAACAGGAGCACTGGATCACGAATCAAATGTGATAGAAAAAGTGCATATGGGTATGGCGATTGTTGTCAATGAGAGTGCCTGTCTTGCTTTAGAAGGTAAAAAAGTAACTAAAGAGATGATCGGAAGAATTTATGACCATACGGTAGTAATCTCTGAATCAGAACGTGTAAACAGAAAAGTAGAAATACATGATAATGATCCTGAAAAGGTTATGTTACAAAAGACACTTTTGAAAAAATTGAGTGAACAGGAAGGGAAAAGTTGTAGTCTGTGTGCAGATTTTTGCCCATTCACACCGAATCCAAGTGCAGCTATTGGCATGGTCGATAAAAACGGTGGGCTTTTCCCGGAGATACGTGATGCCTGTGTAGGCTGTGGTGCCTGTGTAGAGCTCTGCCCTACCAAAGTATTGCAGATACTACCCTATGCCACATATGATGAGGTGTATAAAAAGAAAAAAGGAGTGAATCATGCTTAGAAAATCGATTATTTTTTCATTGAGTGCTGCACTCTTGTTATTGAGTGGATGTGGTAATGAAAAAACAAAAACACAGACAGATAACGTGGAAAATACTGGGGGAATTATTGTAACAGAAAATGCTGTAAAAGCATTGAAAAAAGAGACCAAAAGTAAAGAAAATAGTGGAAAATTCTATTACTCCTACAACAAAGAGAAAAAAGGTGATAGCTATAATTCTGAAGATTCTAAGGCTAGAACAGAATTGGATGCATATAGGGATATTCGATCACCTTATGAGCGTGTACAGATTACATTGATGATACAGCAGTTAAGTCCTGATTATAAATTGTTGTGTTCCGCCTGCCATGACGATTATGCCAATGGAGTGGTAGGTCCTGCATTGTTAGATAAAAATGCTACTTTTATTTTTAAGCAAATTAATGCATTTAAAACAGGGAAGAGGAAAAATCCTCTTATGAAAGAACTGGTCAATCGTATTGATGAAAAACGTCTTAAGGCAATTGCCAAAGAGATTGAAAGATTTAACAAAGAAATTAAAGAGATGAGGAGTAAACGATAATGAAACATATACTAGCGGCAATAGCAACACTTTTAGCAGTAGGAGCAGCATTTATAGTCTATAAATCAGACAGTGAAGTGCATAAAATAGATGAGATTAATAAAGTCATTGCCAAATCACAGGTAAAAGTAAATTTGGGTAATGATGTAATGCAAACACAGCGGAAAATTCAGATTGCATCAAAGGAAGAGGTGGAAAAAGAGCAGGCGAAAAAGAAAAAAGAGTTTGATGACAAACTTAGTGCATTGAAAAGTAAAGCTGGTAACATGGCTGCTTTTAAAGTAAGTTCTTTATATAAACAAAAGTGTGCTTCTTGTCATGGTGTAAATGGTGAAGGGATTATTGGTCCTAAACTTATTGGGGATAGTGCTGAAAAAGTACATCAGGCATTGACTGATTTTAAATCTGGTAAGAGAAAAAATTATGTGATGTATGGATTACTCAGTAAAATGGATGAAGCACAATTAAAAGCACTCTCTGATGAGATAGGTACATTTGAAGAAAAACTTAAAGCATATCAAGCGCAGTAAGCTAAAAGGATAAGAGATGGATAGATACAACAGTAGTATCAAGGAGATTGTAAATGCCTCTTTGTTAAGCACACTGTACTATAAAACCAAAGAGGGTAAGTTTAGACTTACAATAAGGGCATGGAGATGGTTGAGTATTTTTATTATAAACCTGCTCTTTTTTCTTTCCTTTCATGTTGATATACAGATGCTTGAAGGAACCTTGAGCGGTTCGAGACTTTTTGGATTTCACTTGATTGATCCTTTCACTGCATTAGAAATTTTTGCAGCGGAACATCATTTTCATATTAATGTTATTATAGGAAGTGTAACACTGATTGTATTTTATTTTCTTGTAGGTGGAAAAGCCTACTGCTCATGGGTCTGTCCTTATGGATTTCTCAGTGAGATAGGAGAACGTATCCATCAAATATTGGTACGTAAAAAGCTTATTAAAGAGCATAAATTTAATCCTAATATACGTTTCATTTTTTGGGTTATTTTTCTTATTGCGGCAGCTATAGATGGCTATCTTGTTTTTGAAGTAATTAATCCTATAGGATATCTTAGCAGAGCTATTACATATGGGTGGAGTTTGGCATTTATTTGGGTTTTTGTCGTACTCGCTATAGAGATATTCTACTCCAGAAGAGCATGGTGTAAATATGTCTGCCCTGTAGGTACAACTTATAATTTATTAGGTTGGGTCAGTATGACAAAAGTAAAATGGGATATGAACAAATGTGACCACTGTGGTGCCTGTCTAAATGCTTGTTTTGAAGATCATGTACTGGAATTTATTAAACCTAAACATGATAAAGAACGTGCAGAAAAAGGGATAGAGACACAGTTGGTTGTTAATGGAGACTGCACCATGTGTGGTAGATGTTTTGATGTGTGTCATACCGATGCGTATAACTATGAATTTAGATTGAAGGATTTGGTATAGATGTTAGCTATTGCAAAAGATGTCACCAAAAGTTTTATGGGTACAAAAGTACTTGACAATGTAAATTTAACGATTAATCAGGGTGATCGCATTGCGATGATGGGTCCCAACGGTGCAGGGAAAACTACTATTGTACGTGCTTTACTTGGTTTTTACCATATAGACAGTGGAGAAATTCGGGTAAATGGTGCAGATCCTATTAAAGATAGGGTAGAGGTGCTAAAATATATCAGTTTTATTCCTCAGCTTCCTCCTCCGGTAAAACTGAGTATTGGAGAGTTACTCTCTTTTGTAGAAAAAAGCTCTGCTATCTCCAGAGAAAAAATATTTTTAGAATCAGAGAGAATGGATTTGGATTTGAAAAATCAGTTAAATAAACCATTCTTTAAACTTTCAGGGGGGATGAAACAAAAACTTCTTATTGCTATTGCCCTGTCTAAAAAAAGTAATTTGCTTATTTTCGATGAGCCTACAGCAAACCTTGATCCTAAAGGTAGAGAAAAGTTCTATGAGTTACTTACAGAGATAGATCCTTCATGTTCTACGCTTTTTATTACCCACCGTTTAGATGAGATAGAAGGTCTGGTTAATCGACAAATCTATATGGATTTGGGAAAGGTAGTTGAAGATGAAAAGATTTAGTTTTCTTTTTTTAACGCTTCTCCTTCTCTTTGGATTTTCGGGATGTGAAAAAAAACCTATTGGTGGTGTAGAGAAGATGCACTGGGACAGGGATATGTGTGAACGCTGCAAAATGGCAATCAGTGAGCGTAAATTTGCAGTACAGATTATTGACCCAAAAACAGGAAAAGATTATAAATTTGATGATCTTGGCTGTGCAGTACTGTGGTTAAAAGAAGAGAAAATTCCTTGGGCAGATCAGGCGATTATTTGGATCACCGATGCCAAAACAGGTGTATGGATGGATGCTAGAAAAGCAAAATATGTAAATGATGCCATTACGCCTATGGCCTATGGTTTTGCAGCCTATTCTGATGCAACACTTCCCAAAGGGAATAAGGTATTTGATTACCCTTATGTAGCTAAAAAAATAGTAGAGATAGAGAAAGAAAATTCAACAAAAGTGAAGGCGTATTAATGAAAAATCTTTTATTGATTGCATATTTGGATGTCAAGGAGTCTTTACGTTCAAAATGGTTTTATGTGTATTCTGTAGTCTTTGGTGGTTTAATGGCACTCTTTTTTATTACCGGTGTTTCAGACTCTGTGGTAATGGGATTTACGGGGCTTAGCCGTACACTACTTATCTTTATACAGGTAACGATTATTATCTTGCCTATTTTTATATTGATTACCACAGTAAAATCTATCTCGGGAGACAGAGAGAGTAATGTCTTAGAGTATATGCTCTCTTTTCCTGTCTCTTTGAAAGACTACTACTGGGGGAAAATGCTTGGGCGTTTTTCTACTGTTTTTCTACCAGTATTTTTAGCATTGATACTGGGGGTAGTATTTGGTATGCTTAAAGGTGGTGTACTTCCATGGAAGATGATATTTCTTTACTCAGCACTCCTTTTTTCTCTAAGTTTTGTCTTTTTAGGATTGGCATTTTTCCTTTCCACTATACTTAAATCAACTGATATTGCATTAGGGGCTTCATTTGTTGTCTGGATTGTTTTGTTGGCATTTATCGATATTGCACTTATGGGCTTGATGCTGCAAAATAGAGTAAGTGATGACGTTGTGATCACGCTGGCAATGCTCAACCCCATAGAGGTATTCCGCATCGGAGCAATTTCATTGTTTGACCCTGAGTTGACAGTGATTGGTCCGGTTGCTTACTATCTTCTTGATACACTAGGTTCAACATGGTTGATCGTCTATGCCTTTGTTTACCCTATTGTGATAGGATTATTACTCTCTTATATAGGCTATATTGCCTTTAGAAAAAAAGATCTTTTATAAGGAAAAATGATGAAAAAATTTATCGTATTAATTACTTTTGGTGCTCTGCTAATGGCAGAAACACCAAAGCCTTTTAAGGCAAAACCTGTGCAACCTGTCCAACCTTTTACAGGAAAGATCACACAATTGCAACAAAAGCTTGATCCTATGTTTGATATCCCTTTAAGTAAGTATCCAAAATGGCATACCAATGCCTTGCTTAAGAATGGACATAAAGCAGAATTTATTTCAGTAAAATCTATGATGCAGGTCTATCTACATCAGGACTATTTTCTTAAACGAAATCTTCTTGAAGCACCTATTGATAAGATCTATATAAAAGATTATCTCACCGGAGAGAAAGCAGATGCCAAACAAGCGCTTTATGTGTTTGGAAGTAGAGTTGTAGGGCCTCATGGAGATGACCTCATTCCGTTTGTGTCTGAGACTAATGCAAAGCTGTTTATGATGAAGCATGGTGGTACCAAACTGTTGCCATATTCTAAAATTACAGCAGGTTTATTACGTTACCTAGATATGTAAAAGGAAAAAAAATGAAAAGACCAGAACCTATGAATGAAGAGATTGAACTCAAAAACAATGTGTATATAGAGAGTGATACCGATCTTAAGGGGATTATTACCTATGTCAATGACTATTTTGCAGAAATTTCCAGATATACCAAAGAGGAACTGATCGGGCAACCACATAGCATTGTCCGCCATCCGGATATGCCTAAAATACTCTTTAAAATACTTTGGAATCGTATAGAAAACGGACATAATTTTGTTGCAGCTGTTAAAAATCTGGCAAAAGACGGAAGATACTATTGGGTGTTTACAGATTTTGAAGTCATTAAAGATGAGAATGGTCATGCCACAGGTTACAAAGCTTCAAGAAAAAAGATCTCCAAACATGTGACTAATGTACTTGATCCTATTTATAAAAAACTGGTTGAAGTAGAGAAAGAGGGAGGTATGGAAGCCTCTGAAAAATATTTGACTGATTTTTTAGAGTCCCATGGGGATGATATTACTGTAGATAATATGCTTGAAGAGATACATAGACTTTATTAGAGGATTCCTTAACACTAATTTAACACTAATGTATTATGATAAATTATTAAAAATATAAGGATACAAAATGAAAAAACTGTTATTGGCTGTGTTGGTATTGGGGACTATGGTAAGTTTTTCACACGCTGAAATGAAGTGTGCACCCGGAAAATGTGGGGGAGCGATGAAGGTATCTGCTATGCCTAAGAAAATGATGAAAATGTTCCAGTCTGTTTCTAAAGAAAAAGCGACACTCCTGCAAGATGGAAAAGCAAAAGCCTTTTGTCCTGAGTGTGGTATGACACTTCCAATGTTTTATAAAACAAATCATGCAGCTACTATTAATGGTAAAGTGAAGCAGTATTGTTCTCTTCACTGTTTGGCAGAAGATCTGCAAAAAGGTACCAAGCTTACAGAGATAAAAGTGGTAGATGTAACAACATTGAAGTTCATCCCCGTAAAGAAAGCAATATACGTAGTAGGAAGTCGTAAAAAAGGGACAATGTCAGCTGTTAGTAAATATGCGTTTGCAAAAAAAGTAGATGCAGAAGCTTTTGCCAAAGCAAACGGTGGTAAAGTGACAGACTTTAATGGAGCACTTAAGGCAGCCAAAGCAGAGTTTGCCAAAGACAGTCAGATGATTGCCAAAAAACAGGCAATGATGGCTCAAAAAGGGAAAATGATGTATGGTAAAATGTGTCAGAAAACCGATAAGAAGTTTGCTTCTACTGCTGAAGCAAAAGCATTCATTGTAAGTAATGAACTTTGTAAGGGGTTGAACGGTAAACAATTACAGGCTATCGGGCTTTTTTTGAAAAATAGATAAAAAAGATTATATATTGAGGGTGTTATCACGTGAAAACACCCCACAAGGGAAATGAGCATGGTAAAAATTATTTTTATAGCATTATGGAGTCTGGTATCTCTCTTTGCAGATGAGAGTAATGCTATCAAAGCAATGAAACTTGCACAAAAAGGGGAACGTATTGTCAAGGTGATGTGTGAGCAA
>JALXBG010000074.1 GCA_026991605.1 Sulfurovum sp. | reverse complement strand
GCTTTTAGAAAAGCTCGGAATGCCTTTCGCTAAAGGAAAGAACTAATGGCTAAGAAATCAATGATAGCTAAGCAGAAGAGAGCACCTAAGTTTTCTTCTCAGGCATATACAAGATGTAACATTTGTGGTAGACCTCACTCAGTATACAGAGACTTTGGTCTTTGCCGTATATGTTTAAGAAAAATGGCTAACGAGGGTTTAATCCCTGGTATGCGCAAAGCAAGCTGGTAAGGAGACAAACAGATGATGACAGACATAATTGCAGATTCTCTTACTCGTATAAGAAATGCTGCGCAAAGAAAACTAGACGTTACAACACTTCTTCACTCTAAAACAATTGAGGCAACCGTGGCTATTTTGGTAGACAAAGGTTACTTAGAATCATACAAAGTAAAAGAAGACGGAAACAAGAAAACAATTAAAGTAGTTCTCAAATATGATGAGAATGAAAAAAGCGTTATTAATGAGATTAAAAAGATATCTAAACCTGGGCGTCGTGTACACCAAGGTAAAGAAGATATCAGAACATTTAAAAATGGTTACGGTACTTTGGTAGTTTCTACTTCACAAGGTGTTATTGCTAATGATGAAGCGTTTAAACGTGGAATCGGTGGCGAAGTAATCTGTAGTATTTGGTAAGGAGATAAGATGTCAAGAGTAGGAAAAAGACCAGTAACTGTAGCTAGCGGTATTGATGTATCACTAGACGGTACATGTCTCGTGGCTAAGAAGGGCAATCTTGAAAAAAGACTTGAAACACACGGTAGAGTAGAAATCGCTATTGATGGTTCAGAAGTAACTTTTACTAGAGTTGGTGAAGAAAAACAAGATGCAGCATTCTGGGGAACATACAGAGCATTGTTTAATAACATTATTATTGGTTTAGATAAAGGATATTCAAAATCTTTAGAAATCAATGGTGTTGGTTATAGAGCAGCTGTTCAAGGGAAAGTACTTAATCTTCAACTTGGTTATTCACATGACATTAATTTCGATATTCCTGAAGGACTTGAAGTTAAAGTTGAAAAAAATGTTATTACTATCAATGGTACAGACAAGCAAGCTGTTGGTCAAGCCGCAGCTGAAATTAGATCATTCAGACCACCAGAGCCTTACAAAGGTAAAGGTGTGAAGTATACAGATGAAGTTATCATCAGAAAAGCTGGTAAAGCAGCTGGTAAGTAAGGGGCGATAGTATGTTAAAAAGTATTCAAAAAAGAAAAAATAAACTTCGTACTCAAAGAAAAGCTAGAGTAAGAGGTAAGATCTTCGGAACAGATACTCTTCCTAGATTAACTGTGTTCAAGTCTAACAAACACTTCTATGCACAAGCTATCAATGACACTACTGGTGTTACATTGGCTTCAGTAGATGGTAGAAAACTTGGTTTAAAATCAAATCAAGAAGATGTTAAAAAAGTAGCGGCTGAAATGGCTAAAACTCTTGCTTCTAAAAACATTGAAAATGTAGTATTCGACAGAAATGGTTACTTATACCATGGTGTTGTTGCATCATTTGCAGATGCGCTTAGAGAAGCTGGCATTAAGTTTTAAGGAAGCATGATGAATAATAATAA
>JALXBG010000073.1 GCA_026991605.1 Sulfurovum sp. | reverse complement strand
CCTCACGTCCTAAAGCTTTAATAGTGTATTTCTCTTTGACCTTATCAAGTATCTCTCTTCCATGCATACCTTTAAGTGTCTGGTCTGCATGCGCATTTTCCATATATTCTATAAAGCGTACTTTCATGCCACGTGCTTCACTGTATGCCATAACATCTAAAATCTCATCATCATTAATACCTTTAAGTGGTACCATGTTTATTTTGACTTTTAACCCGACTTCCAACGCTTTGTCTATACCTTCAAAGACTTTTCCAAGTACATCTTTACCTGCTATCTTGGCTGCAACATCTACCTTCATGGAATCTAAAGAGATATTGAGACGTTTAAGTCCTGCATCTTTAAGTCTTTGTGCTGCTTCAGGAAGTAAAAAGGCATTGGTAGTCAGAGCTAAATCAAGCCCCTCCTTATAGTCATTTATCATCTTAATAAAAGAATCCAAATCTTCACGTAAAAGAGGTTCTCCACCTGTAAGACGTATTTTCGTCACACCACCATCGATGGCTACCTTGACAAATAAAAAGAGCTCCTCAAATGAAAGTAAATTCTCTTTAGGTACCCAAGAGAAAGGTTTTTCAGGCATACAGTACTGACATCTAAAGTTACAACGTTCTGTTACTGAAATACGAAGATAATTCACCTCGCGACCATGTCCATCTATAAGCATATAAAATCCAATGTATAATTTTTTGTATTATTTCTATAATTTTATTAGGGTATCTAAATGTAGATAAAAGGGGGATAAAATGCAGTATTAAGTGATAAATATCATAAATTTTATTTGTATTTGTACTAATATATTTCGCAATAGTGTGCTGTAATTTTGGAGGTTGTTGCGAAGGAGCTTACGCCCAGTAAGTGACTGAGCAAACTCCTTCAAAAGTGCAGTGCAATACTGCGAAAGATTTAGTGTAAATCTCTCCATTGGGATTGTTTCCATAGATACGCTAGAATCGTAAAGATAAAGAAGAACCCAAGAACCCATGGTCCTACTGCTTCTCTTTTAGGTTTACTAGGATCACCTACTTCTTCAAGGTATGCTTTCACTTTGGCATAACCCTCTTCTGTAAGTCCTGTTCTAGGCATAGAAGTCCCAGAAAGTTGTGACTGTGGATTTTCAACAAATGTTTCCATAAAATGTTCGCTTCTTGCACGAATCATGATAGATAAATCTGGTGGGAGTTTACCCATATATGCTTTGACTGCATCTTGTGCATCAATCACTTTTATTTTATAGGCAAGTGCATCTTTTTCATGTTTGAACTTTGGAGTTTCCCCAAGTTGTGTCAGTTTTGCATAACGCATTGCGTGACATCTTCCACATGCTTCTTCATACGCCTCTTTAGGTGTCACATCACCTGCTTTTTTTGTCATAAGGTAAGCAACAACATCTGCGATAGACTGATTGTCAGTAAACATTGTTTTCACACTTCCCATTGGGTGTGTCATAGTGTCTGCATACTTATGGTCCACATTTGATGCCATCGCTGGATCCTTAATGAGTGCAATAAGATAATTTTTACTATAAAGTGCACCTGCATGATCAAGATTTGGAGGTATTACACCACCCATATTTACACCTGCACCATTGTGACATCCCATACACATACCAAAACCTGCTTCACCTGCAGCAGGGTCACCTTTAAGTGCAGCAATTGTTTTTACTTCAGACCAAAACTTTTCTTTAACTTCTTTTTTCTCTTTAGATGCTTCTTGAATATCATCTTCACCCGTATAAACAAAGTTATGCCCTTCCACATGTTTATGCATTTGTGAATGTGCATAAGGTTCTACCAAATAGTAGGTTAAAAGTGAAAAGAATACAACAACTGCTAATATTTTTAATTCTCTCATGTTATGCTCCTTTCTCTATTTTTTTCTCAAACATCGTAATAATAAACAGTATTGGTCCCATTGCCAAAAACAACACAGCTGCAATCAGCCCAATAGTTGCAAACGTTGGATTGGTTGGAGGAAGTTTCCCCATTGCAGTTAATGTAATCATATCTATAAGTAATACCCAGAACCAAATTTGGAAAAGACCTCTTTTGTGTGCGGGTGCTACATTTGGACTTCTATCTATAAATGGTAGGAAGAACATTGCAGCTTGCGCTACACCAAAAGCAATCAAACCAATATCTTTAGAGAATGGACGTAAAATCTCATATGACCACAAGAAATACCACTCAGGGTAGATGTGCGTTGGCGTTTTAAGTCCATCTGCAGGGTCAAAATTCACTGGATCCATTGCAAACTCAAAGTTATAAAATACTAAATAGAAAAAGAGTATAAAATAGACTCCCATAACAAAGACATCTTTACTTAAAAATACAGGTGAGAATGGAATGACTTTTGACTCTTTTCTTTTTCCTGCTTTCCAAAGTGCTGCTGATTCTTCAAAATCAATCTCTTCTGATTCTTGATTATTTACATGAGGTAGTCTAAGTGTACCAAAGTGTAAAACGATGAGTCCTATAATCGCTAAAGGAATAAGCATAACATGTAACATAAAGAAACGTGTTAAGTATGCATCACCAGGAACATAATCACCACGTATCCATTCTACTAGTCCAGTTACATCTAAGGAACCTAAACTAAATAAATTGGTGATAACCATACCTGCCCAGTAAGACATTTGCCCCCATGGAAGCATATATCCTGAGAATGCCTCAGCTGAGAATGCAACAAAAAGCCCCATTCCAGAAAGCCAAATTAGTTCACGTCCGCGTTTATATGAACCATAGTAGATACCTGTAAACATGTGAATATAGATAATAAGAAATACTATCGATGCACCTACAGCATGCACATGTCTCCATAACCAACCATAGCCTACTTCAGACATAATAGTATAGTTGACAGAGTCAAATGCTAAATTTGTATCTGGCTTGTAATACATGAGTAACATAATTCCAGAGACTAAAAGTATCCCAAATGTTGCTGCAAGTACCATACCCATAGCCCATAAAAAATTAATATTTTTAGGGATCCAATATTCTGTATTTAATACACGTTTTAGTGTATTAAGTCCTATTCGTTCATCTAACCATTTATTGCTAAAAGGTTTAGCGTTTTCATCAAAATGTGCCATTTTCTCCCCTTTATGCTATAAGACCAGCGTCTTTCAATTTTTTAAACTCAGGACCTGCTTCTCCGAGTACCAGCTTTGTTCCGTCTATTGTAAATGGTGGTATAACCAATGGACTCGGTGGTGGAGACTTTAATACCTCACCACTCGCATTAAATTCACCACCATGACAAGCACATTTAAATTTATGCTCTGCACCTACATATGCAGGGATACAGCCCAAATGCGTACATAAGCCAATAGCAATAAGAAAGTGATCATCACCGACGACAACATCTCTTGGGTCTTTTTTCATATCTGCTGATTTTTTCAACACAAAGATTGGTTTCCCTCTCCATTTTTCAACAACCAATTGATTTGGTTGAGCATCAGCCAAATCAATCGTAGTAAATCCTGCTGCCTTTACTGATGGCAATGGATCCCATGTACGTTTCATTGCATAAAGGGCACCAATACCACCGACAGCAACCCAGGCACCCAATGCCTTACCCATAAAGTCACGACGACCTTTTTTCTCTTCTTGCATAGTTATTCCTCCTATAATATTAAAAATATAATTAAGTTATTATAATCAAGTCAGTGTTAAAGAGATGTACTTATAGTGGGTGAGTATGAAAATTTACCTATAGTGTTACCACAGGTAAATTAGGAGTATTATAGTCTCAAATCATAAATATTATAATTCAATGTTTTAATAGTATCTTTGATTCGTCAATTTTTTCTATATTATGTCCATTTATTGATAAATTATTTTGTAAAACATCACTTAATTTTTCATTATCAAAGCCATCTATCACTGTAATACCATAGCTTTCTAAAAGCGCTGGTGCGTACAATTTTCGCTCAGGTAATACCAAATAAACAACATTTGCACCCGCTACTTTAGCTTCCAATGCTGTCTGACTTGATGCAGTAACCACTGTGCTACTACTTTTAATCAAATCTTCATACTCTTCTGGCTCATGCAATGTACTAAAAAGCTTAGCCAAATCATCTTCATATTTCACAAAAAAGTAATTACCAAGCAGTAGTTCCATATCAAAAGCTTTGAAAAAATCTGCATTATTTAATACCGTTTTGTTATAGTCTGCATCCCCTAAAAAGAAAAGTGTTCTTTCCTCTTTTTTTACTTTGTCATCAAAATATGTATCATCAACCAAGACTGTATCTAAGCCTATAACGATCTCACTATGTACCGCTTTATCTGCTGCATCATGTGCAAAACGCCATACTGTATCGAAATCTTCACAGTACTTTACCAATCTTCCATGGTCATCTTCAATTGAGTCAATGATAATACTATCTCCATTTTGAGCAATGGCATCAATATCCTGTATACCCTCTATGGTCACATACTCTGATAGACCCAATTCACGCGCTACTAAACCTGCACGAAAGTCATTGACAAGCAGTTGTGTTTCTTCTCCATTGTTATTAAGTCTATTGAGCAAAGCTGCACCACGTCTTAGTCTTTCAAGTCCAAGTTTATGGCTTGTATTTGCATAATAATATAACATTATTCTTTTCCTTTATTAGAGATATTTTTCTGTCTCATTTTAATATGCACATGGACTATCTCCAATGCAGCTGGGGTTACACCAGATATCTGAGATGCAGAAAAAAGTGTTGGTGGTGTTGCTTTTTCAAGCTTCTCTTTTATCTCATTGCTAAGCCCAGATATATTGTTATACACAAAATCTTCTGGTATTTTGATTTTGAGCATCTCATCCATATTCATAATCTGTGCTTGTTGCTTCTCTATGTAACGGCTGTATTTTGCCTCTACCAGTATCTGTTCCATCACCTCATCATCATACTTGTCAAAGTCAGGAAGTAAGGTCGTAAGCTTTTCTCGGTTAAAATCTCCACGTCCTATCACATCCATCCAACGTGTTTTTTCATTGATTTTCACTGCACCTATTTCAGACAGTTTTGCCAAGAACTCTTTGGTTGGTGTCACATAGTTTTCAGACAAAAAGAGCAATGCCTCATCTAAAGCCGCTTTTTTTGCTTCAAACTTTGCCATATAGTCATCATCTAAAAGCCCTAGTTCTTTCCCGTAGCGTGACAGTCTCATATCTGCATTGTCTTCACGTAGTAGCAGTCTATACTCTGCACGAGAGGTAAACATACGGTAAGGCTCTTTCGTTCCCTTCGTCACTAAGTCATCTATAAGTACACCTATATATGCTTCATCACGTCTCAAAATAAACGGTTCTTTGCCTTGCACAGAGAGTGCAGCGTTTATCCCTGCCATAAGCCCCTGTGCAGCTGCTTCTTCATAGCCTGTAGTACCATTTATCTGCCCTGCTGTATAAAGCCCTTTTATTTTTTTCGTCTCAAGGGTATGTTTCAAATCAGTGGGCTGAATGTAGTCATACTCTATAGCATATCCATAACGTACTATCTTGGCATTTTCCATCCCCTCAACAGACTGTATCATCTCTAGTTGTACATCTATAGGCAGTGAGGTACTCATACCATTAATGTAATACTCCGTCTCATCCATGGTCTGAGGTTCTACAAATATCTGGTGACGTGGTCTATCTCTAAAACGATTAATCTTATCTTCTATACTTGGACAATAGCGTGGTCCCATCCCATCTATCTGCCCAGTAAAGAGTGGTGCTCTGTAGAAGTTAGACTCTATTATCTCATGTGTTGTCT
>JALXBG010000072.1 GCA_026991605.1 Sulfurovum sp. | reverse complement strand
GCAAAAAAATCACCACTTACTGCATCAGCATGGGCAGAAATCACTTCATAGGCACAAGCTGTACTAGCATTTTTACTTACTACAATAGTGGTACCACTTCTTTCTACAGTAGTTGTATAATATTTATTGTACTTCATATAGGCTTCCATCAGAAAAAGTTTATCCCAGCCTCTTGGGTTTTTGTCATTTTGTAGTCTCTCTTCCATAAACTTTAGGTGCTCTTGTAACTTTACAGCTGCTTCATCTGTACCTGCAGTGATTGTCCAGTTGATACTTTTTGCGTTGGCATCTTTTATAGATACAGGTGTTTGTGCACTACCATGTTCACTATAGTTAGCATGGTTAGCTCTTAAATAAGGGATATTGGAACCTGTCATCCCAATATCATCTCCTTGGGATCCATCTCCAGTGAGTGTATCTGTCCCAGAAGAACCTACATCCGTCTCATTTTGAATAGAATCTTGATTATCATCTTTTGTTGTATTTGAAGATGAATTCCCACAAGCACTAAATATAAATAAACCTGCTAAAAGGTATGAAATACCTAATATAACTATCTTATTTTCTTTTTTCATAAAATAACTCCTTTTTTTCAATAGCGTTTTTTACATCATAATAAAAAGATAATTTTTTAAATTTCTACCTTGATATAAATGGAGTTTACAAAAATTACGTGTACGTAGTGTGCACATATCTATTAAAATCGAAATTGAAACTTTGTACCTATTTGGGGTTTAGACTCTAGAGAAATACCTATACCATATTCGTCACAAATACTTTGTACAATACTAAGACCAACACCAAAACCTCCACTATATTCAGTACCCCGCTTAAATTTTTTAAATATCTCTTTTTGTCTGCTCTCTTCTATGCCTATACCTTCATCTTTTATACAAAATACACCATTTTTTATGGAAAGTTTCAACGTAGAATTTGCAGGAGAGTATTTGATAGCATTGCCTATGAGGTTTCCAAAAAGCAGTTTCAATCGTACTTCAGGTATGATAAAGATATGACTCTCTACCTCTACCTCCACTTTCAACCGTTTACTTTCAAATAAAGGTTCATAATAAGAGATACTTTTTCGCAATACTTCTGCAATATCTAAAGGTTCTCCTTCCTCCTTTTTATTAGAAAAGTTCAAATAGGTTAAAGAGCTATAGATATCATACAACTGTTTTGTACTGATAGAAATGTTTTTGAGTGTTTTCTGTGTATAACTCTCTTGTTTGAGTGCTTGATTGGTTGCCATGGAGAGTGCAGTAATGGGAGTATTGAGTTCATGGGTTACATCATTGATAAACTGTTCTATCTGCTCTACTTTTTGACGTAATGGTTTCATAAAAAGTTTAGAGAGTACCCATGCAATCAATGCCAAAATGACCGCAATGATCACCATGGTGGTTAATACTTTTTGCTTTAACTGACTTAGTGCTTTTTCCAAACTATTTGACTGTGCAATCACATACTTTATATTCAGATGTTCCCGAGGGGCATCTGAGACAAATATATCATAGCCATTTTGTGTAAAATAACCTACTTTTTTAGGTATCTGAGGTACGACAATATGCCCCTCAACGATGTTATCGTCTTTATCTATCAAAGCCAACGTAAT
>JALXBG010000071.1 GCA_026991605.1 Sulfurovum sp. | reverse complement strand
CCTTCTATACTTACGCCTATCTCTTTAGACATACTTTGCATAAGTGACTTAATGTCTGCACTATATTTGGCAGTTTTAGATGACATATTTGCCACAGTGGGGTTATAGCTATCTACACCTGTAAGTACATAAAAACTCTGTGCAAAAAGACTATTTGTAAGTAAAACTGTACCCGTTAAGAGTACTTTCAACAACATACTTTATGTCACTTATGCTAATGTATGACTGCTTTCCCAGTCACCATGTAAGTTACATTTTGCTACTGCTTTAAGTGTTTTGACACCATCAAGTTTAACGCGTGTACCTAAATATCCACGAGAAATACTAGGCTCTAGTGATACAGTATCTACCTCTTTACCATCTGCTAAAAGGCTTATTTCATAAATCCAGTGATTGTCCGTACTTGGATGAATAATACCTCCTTGACCTACACTTACTTCAACAAGCGTATACCCCGATGCATCCTTACTCCCTACAGTTATCTCTGGAGTATGTTTGAGTTCAGCTTTGGTCATATTTTTAGGGTCTTTAGGTGTCATTTTTTCAGTATTAGCAATCAGTTTTTTATCATATGCAGTTGCTGTTGTCGTTGCTGCCGCTACCAGTGCAGCCATTTTCATCATATCTCTTCTTGTCATTTTCTATCCTTATTATTATAAATTTATTTATTATACACTATTTTTTGAAAAGCACTTTAAAACGTGTGTCAGATATTTTAGACTCTTCAGTGTGTATTTCATGTGAAAGTTCTCTTAAACCTTCTGCTTTAAACAAATCTACCTCATCTTGTGTCAATGGCCAAGGTGGGCCATCAAACATCTCTTCACGTTTATGTGCTACAAGTAAAAGTCTGCCTCCTTTGGCTACCGTGCTTACCACAGCTTTGACCATCTTCTCTCTAAACACTACAGGTAAAGACTGAATGGTAAATGCTTCAAAAACAAAGTCAAATGTCTCGTCATACTCAAATATATCTTGTTTTTTAAAGTCAATATTGGCATTTGGAAAACGTACTTGTGCTAAGTCTAGTGCTGTCTGAGAGACATCGATAGCTGTTACCTCATACCCTGCATCAGCCAATGCCATGGCATCATCACCCAGCCCGCAGCCTATGACCAAAGCTTTGCCTTTGTGGATATCCTCTTCATCCAAATAGCTTTGAAGTAGAGGATTGACCGCTTGTCTTGCCCATGGAATGTTTTCATGGGTATCTTTGTGTTCTTGGTAAAGTCCATCAAACCATGCTGAGGCTTTGTTATGTGCTTGGAGCATATAGATTATCCTTTTTTTATTTTCATTTATTATAACTAAGTATTATAGTTATGTGTAACTCATTAGAACGTATAATACATAAGTAATATCAGGCAGGGCATATAAAAATAAACTAGATATTTTCACTGTTAGTACTCAGAGACTACATATAGATTAGATAATGTATACAAAGGATAAAATTATGGATACAACACGAATAAAAAATGCATTATGGGGAGCTTTCATAGCAGATGCTATGGCGATGCCTGTACATTGGTATTACCGAAGAAAATACATCAAAGAAGGGTTTCAAGAAGGGCTCGTGGAAGGCATACAAAAATACGAAGATGCCCCGCACCCTCACCCTGAATCTTTTATGGTGGGAATGTCTTACCATCCGAATATCGCTAAAGCAAAAGAGTTAGGTCGTCCTTTTGATATTGTGCATAAACATATACGTTTTTATGACACCAACTTTAATGACCTAGACATTAAGCTCTCGGTTCATGAAGGTGAACATAAAAATGCTATGCCAGACAAAGACGAGCGGTACCATTATCATCATGGGTTAAAAGCTGGGGAAAATACGCTTGGCGCAAATCTTATACGTGTTTTAATGCGTTCCGTCATAAAAGAAGGAAAGTACAAGCAAGAAACATTTATAGAAGACTTCATTAACTACTTAACAACCCCTAACCTAAACAATGACCCTTATACGGAGGTATACATCAGGGAATGGTTTCAAAACTATACCAATGGTGTTCCACCCCATGCCTGTGCACAAGAGCAAAGAAATATCTGGTCTATTGGTTCAAATGGAGGTATCATCCGTCCACTTGTTTTGTCACTTACGTCTAAGTCTACTTTTCAAGCACTGGGCGTTGCCCTGCAACATCAAGAAATCACACACCGCTCTGAGAATGTCAGTTCAGCACTGTGTGTGCTGGTACCTCTTCTACATGCCCTTTTAGAAAAAGAGGAGCCTATGGCAACATTAAAAACTTTTGCTTCTAAAGTCCAACTGACACAAATAAGTGGTGCAGAACTTTCAAAAACTTACGCTGACCACAATGGACCTGGCAATATACCCAAAGATGACATGTGGAAAATTCATACAGAGTTTTCAGAGTTAAGTGTAGATTTAGATGCTTTAATGAAGGAGCATACCGAAGATGAAATCTTAGGTTCTGTGTTCACTACAGGGTGTTACCCTGAACAGTCACTACCTGTCCTCATGTACCTTCTACATAAAAACAAGTTTAATTTTAAAGCTTCGGTGTTAGCCAATGCCAATGCAGGCGGCGACAATGTACATAGAGGTATTATACTGGGACTGTTAGCAGGTGCTGCAAATGATGAGATACCCCATACATTAAAAACGGATTTAGTGGAGTATGATAGTATTTACCAAGAGATAGAAGACTTTGTAAGGGTGATAACATGAAAAACATAGGCATATTAGTAGCAAGCGTAAACAAAAACATGGAGCTAGCTCTTAACATCCAAGAGGTAGTCACAGAACTAGAAGCCAAAAGTGAACTCATAAACCTAGTAGCTCTTGACCTACCCATGTACACCAGCACACTAGAAGATGAAAAAGGCATACCAACCGAGGTAACAGAACTAGCCACAAAACTTCTAATCTTCGATGCCTTCATCATAGTCTCACCAGAATACAACGGAAGCATGCCACCCGTACTCAACAACTGCATTGCATGGGTATCACGCGTAGGCGACGACTTCCGAGCCATCTTCAACCAAAAGTTCGTTGCCATCGCCTCTCACTCTGGCGGTGGAGGTATGAGAGGAAACGATGCAGTCCGAGTTATGTTCGCATACATCGGGTCAAATGTATTGTCACGAGAGATTATAAATAATTATTCTAAAGAATATAAAAAAGAGACTGTTGTTAGTATTGTGAAAGAGCTTATTACTTATAGTTAAACAAACAGATTATTTTCCAACTCCAACAACTTCTTCTTCACAGGTAACCCACCTGCATACCCTACCAAGTCTCCATTTGAGCCTATAATGCGATGACAAGGGATAAGTATGGAGATAGCATTTGCTCCATTGGCAGAGGCTACAGCGCGTACTGCTTTTTCATTGCCTATATTTCGTGAGAGTTCTAAGTAAGATGCAGTAGTACCACAAGGAACTTGTATCAGTCCTTCCCAAACAGACTTTTGAAAATCTGTCCCTACCATCAGTAGTGGTATATCAAAATCTTTACGCTCACCTGCAAAGTACTCTTTCATTTCTTTGATAGTCTCTTCTATCACTTCAGAACTCTGTTCTACGTACTCAGCATTCAAACCGCTTTGTATGCGTTTGTCTATAGTGCTACGCATACGTCTGTACTTCCAGTCTGCTAGGCAGAGTTTTCCCTCATAAGAGCCTAGGAGTATCTCTCCTACGGGAGACTTATAGTACTGTATAGATATTGTATTCATATTCTAAACCTTAAGTTATTTTCTGATTGTAGAAAATATATAGTTATTTTTTTCTTGTGGTTCATGACATTTAACACACATATTATATACATTTGTAACCAATTTTTCTTCACTATTACCTTTAAATGCTTCATAACCCCATCCATGAGTCGTTTTATATTTCTTTTCATTTTTAACCATGGTAGCCACATAAATTCTACTGGTCTCACTTATACTAGCATTGATATCAGCATAATTTAAAAAATCTAATGCAATCACAGAACCATCTTCAAACTTACCTGTTTTGTACCCATTATATGCTTTCTCATTTGCATATATGTGATGTATGCCATGAAAAACATCTCCCATTGGGTGTTCAGGTTTGATTAGCATCGTTTTTATATGTTTCCAATCTTTATACCCTTGTGGAAAATCAACATTTACATTGTCTGCAAATGCAGAACCCATAACGCCACTAACCAATCCAATTAATACTATTTTTTTCATCTTATACTCCTATTATTTGTAAGATAATAGAACTATATCAGTCTAATAAACCTTTGTCATTCACTTAGATTCAGATTTTCGTAACTTACTCAAAGTTTGAGGAGCAATGCCCAAATACGAAGCGATATGATAAGACTTTATCTTATCAAAGATATGAGGGTATTCTTTTAGAAGTCTTACATATTTTTCTTCCACATTCTCAGACATAAGAGAAATTACACGTTTATATGTTGCGGCAAAGTAAGTATCATGTAGCCATATACGCGTTAGATGTTCCCATTTCTTTTCTTTACAGATTATGCTATCTAACACATCAAGACCAATCACATAAAAGACAGCATCTTCGAGTATCTCAAAATGCAACAGTGACCCTTCATTTTCATAGTGACTAACACTGTCATCCATAAAGTGATTTAATCCATATTTACTCTTAGTTCTAAAATAAAGTTGCCAAGTAAAGTCGCGTCCATTCATATCTGTAAAATATGAACGAGCTAATCCACTTTTGATAAACCAAATCTCAGAAAAAACATCCCCCGCATGATGCACTACTGTACCTTTCTTTAGTGTTATTCTAGTACATTTCTTAGTAAACTCATCCCATTCCATATCTGTTACATCTACATAGTGGCTTATCATTTTTCGTAAGTATCTCATTTTTTATCCACCACCCAATACACACACTTCTTCCCTTTTTTTACAAAAGAAAATCCTTCAGCTTCAAGGAGTGCCATCTGTTCTTCTGGGGCATTTGGGTACTTAGACTTTAGCTCACCACAACTGCCAAGTGTTCTCCACCATGGGGTATCGTCATTTTCATCTTCTTCTATGGCACGTGCCACGATATTCATGAGTATCCCCGTTGTATAAGGACAAGCGATGTCAACTTTGTGTTTTTTTGCCAATACCGTACATAGCTCTTTGGCTGTCATCACCTTGCCTTTGGGGATAGTTCGCATGACATCTCGTATCTCTAAAGGTGATGGCAGTACCTGCATCCCCTCTCCCCACGTCTTTACCATATCTGGTGCGATAGGTTTGATGATAGGATGATTGGGATAAGAGTGTCTCATCTGTTCTTGGTAGGTTTTTTTTGCCATAATTTACTCCTGATTATAATGCCTATACTTTTTCGTAGCCACATCTTCACAAATGAAAGAGATCTTGTCGTTCTTATAATATGCTTTGTACCATGCATAGACACCATCACAATCTGTTTCGTTATAGTGGTTAATAATGACCAATTTACCTGCATTTAAAAAGATTTGTGTACCTTTTATATCCCACCAATTTTTATCATTACTATATGATTCATAAAGTACCCCATCAAACTGTTCAAAGCCATCTACAGTATTTTTAGCCATACACTGCATACCTTTAGCATGTGTATAGTTGCACAATGCATTAATATACTCTTTGGCTTCTTGTACTGTAGCTGTGAGGTTGTACTGTACACGGGTATCTTCATCCAGCCAATCCATATTATCAAACTCAACCCAGTCTACACCTACTGCTGCCATCTTGTCTATACGACGTTTCATAATAGGGAGTATGCCTGTTGTTGTCTCAGATACAAAAAACTCATCTGGCCAGTCTGCCCAAGCTGTAGAAGTCAAGTATGGTTCTAACTCAGAAAAATCATCTCTATAATTTTCTCCCGTACCAGCAGAGATATAACCTCCAATTTGATTTCCATGAGAGTTAATAGTAGCAATATGCTCTACTACCCCTGAATCAAAAGTATCGAGTAAAACATAGGCATTTTGTGCATTAGCCTCTATCTCTACTATGCTGTCTGCTGCAAAATTTTCTTGGTAGGCTTGATTATAGATAGGTTTTGGAGCAAACCCATTCGAATTTAAAGAGATGATAGACATAAGCACAGGTAGATAGATATCTAACATTATAATGCTTCTCTTTTCTTTTTAGTCAAACTTTTATAGACAAGTTCATACGAGTGATCTATCAACTCCTTAATGGTTTCAACATCTACATCACTCTCTTCTATAGTCACTGTATTCCAGTGCTTTTTATTCATATGATACCCTACAATAACACCTTCATAGATACTTCTAAGTTCTAAAGCATAAATAGGATCACACTTTAGGTTTACACGGACAGGTTTCTCTTCTGAAGTTAAAGCAAACATCTTTTCAGCTATACGGTATACCCTAGTCTTTTCATCAAAAGGATAGTCATAGCTTACCCCTTGCTTTTTCATAATGTAGGTTTCTAGTTGTTTAAAATTCATAGTAAACTCCATTAGTTAAACATTTATCGCTATATTTTCAAATCAAATGTTTTGCTTTTTACTATTGTACCATTTATCTGAAGTTCTATTTTATGTTCACCACTATAGAGTGTTCTAGTTGTCATGTTTTTCCGAAACAGATGTTTTTTCTGCAAGATGATACTTTCACCTTTTTCAAGTTCTAGTTTTTTGAGCTTATGTACTTTAACACTTAGTATCCCAGCTTTTGTTTGAAAGTGTATGAGGTAGTCTATCATAAGCTTTACATCTTTCTCTGCCTCTATAGTCACTTCAAATACCAAAGCTTCTCCTACCTTCACACTGGAAGATAATAATGTTAGTTCTCCCACTACGATATCAGGATATTTTTCATATCCCAGTAAAGATAAAGCCTTTTCATTCCCCTGTTTCACAAGTGTACGTAAAGCATGGTTAATCATATACTCCATCTCTTTTATCTCTTGTTTTCCTGTACTTTTCCAACGCTTTAAAGTCTCTATAACCAATGGTGCATCAATCTTGGAAATATCATTAAGGTGGTTAGCTACCGAGCGTGTAACATAACGGGTTTTATCGTAGTAGAGTTTCTCTAAAGGTTGCATCGCTTTATGGTAATCAAGGGTAATATTCTTAGCCCAAGGCAGTTTAATACGCAAGCCCTCAGATGCCAAACGTCTCTCATGATAGTTACAAGACAATGCACACTGCCTTAACATACTCAATGTCTCTTCAGGGTAGTAGTTTATAAAGTCACGTATAGCATACTCTACAGTAAAGCGTTTTGTCATCTCACAAAGAGTACTAAGTGAAAAGTCTAAATGCTCATCACAACAGCCATACTCCACTACAAAGTCAGAGTAAGGAGCATAGATAAAGTCTCCAAAATCATTATCATATTTATTAGTATCAAGTTCTTTAGGAAGTGCCTTTATGAGTATGTTAGTAGCTTCTACATAATCACTAGGTAGGTACTTTTTAAACATATCACGCATATGATACATACGCTCTTTAAGCTCAAGTTCTGGAAATGATGCCAGTACTTCATCACTAAAAGTTTCTGCGTCAAAGCTACTATAGGCAGCTTTTATTTCGTTTGCTATCTTCTGTACTTTAGTGGCATTAAAAAGCTCATCTTTTAGTGAGAATTTTTCTTTATTTTTTGGCATTGATATCGTATTTACTTGTATTAAAATCACAAAATGCTTTCATTTCATCTGCCCAAGGGATAGTATAACTATCCCCACTTAGTAAGTTATCATATTTCCAATAGACTTTACTACGTACCTTCGTATTAAAATATTTGCTTTTTACAGGTGTATCAATTCGCTCATGCACAAGTATTGGGTCAGCAAATTCTTCAGCATCATATTGATAATACCATCCACAATATAAAGGTGCATTCACTACTGTATCATGTATCTTCTTAGCCCTCTCAGGATGTTCTAACACCAACTTATAAGCCCTAGCAGCCTGCATTGCGATATCTATATGTATTGGGTGTTTATCTTTATAGGTCTTATATATCCAACGCTCCACATCATCCCTCACCCCATTAGAATTGCTATCGATTCCAAGAAGTGTACGGTTATTTAGTACAGAATTTGGCTCAGGTGGGAGGGTATGACCGTTGATAACTTCTTGAGCATGGATGATAGAGAGAATGAAGAAGGACAAGAAAATATGTTTCATGGAGTACCTTTTAAAATACTTGTTTCTCCTCTTACAAGGTGGAACAGTTACAAATTATAACAATATTTTAACTATTGTTCTATTCCCTAACTATATTTATTTGCTATATATGCTAATGCTTCTTCTTTACTAGATACGCTACCCTCTAACTGTAACGCATACACTTCATCGATGATGACTTTAAACTGAGGAGATGGCTCGAAACCTAAGTCTATTAAGTCTCTGCCTTGCAGAAGTCTCTCTAAAGGTTTACTTTTTACTTTAAGTTTGGCTGCTTTTTGAAGTAGCCACTCTCCTGCTTTGTAGTCACGTGTGAGTGCTTCTTCTGTCGTACGTCCTAAAAAGTCTGCTTTAGCCACAACTACAAGCGTTTCTATGTTTACTTTGGTTGCAAGTTTTCGTATAGCTTTACTGCCAGACTTTGCAGCATAAAACTGCGAAGGTTTAAGATGATGCTCTACCAATGGTAAAAGGCTTTCTATGAAGTCATGCTCATCCATAAGTCTATACATCAGAGTTTTTGTAAGCACTAAACCTGTCTTCTCATGCCCTATAGAACGTATATTACCTTCATCATCTACGGTGGTAGAAACTGCCTTACCTAAATCATGACAGAGTATGGCAAACATCATTTTGAGATTGTATTTTTCATCTTTGGTTCTTAATCGTACCATCTCATCCACTGTCATCATGGTATGCACCCACACATCACCCTCAGGATGCCATTTAGGTGACTGAGGTACACCTATGAGTGCATACAGTTCGGGGAAGTAAAGCTCCAAAATGCCTAACTCTCGCATAAGCTCAAAACCTAATGATGGCTTAGGTGCTTTAAGGAGTAGCTTTTTCCACTCTGTATAGATACGCTCTTTAGGTAGCTCTGCTAACATTCCTTGCTCTACCATCTCTCTACAAAGCATTTTTGTTTCCAAAGAGAGTGTAAAATCAAATCTTGCACAAAATTGTACAGCTCTATAGACACGTAGAGGGTCTTCAATAAAAGTTTTATCATCTATGTGTCGTAACTGCTTCTGTTTTATATCATCTAAGCCTCCAAATGGGTCTATAAAAGCTTTTTCTTCTATGTCATAGCCCAGTGCATTGACTGTAAAGTCTCTACGCTTAGCAGCCGTTTTAAAGTCTAAATTCCCATCTACCTCTACATCAAAGCCTCTATGCCCTACACCTACCTTAGACTCAGTACGAGGAAAAGAGAAGTCATACTCCTCACATTCATGTTGAAACTTCAACACCCCAAAGCTCTTTCCTACAAGGTTTACAGAACCATACTCACCCAGTACTTCTTCAAGCTCTACTATACTATTCAAGCCACATACTTCAATATCATAGTCTTTAATATCAATTTCTAAAAAGTGGTCTCGTACAGAGCCGCCAACTACTATAGTCTTAGCATGTTTACTGTGGAGTTCTTTTGAAATAGTTTGTAGAATTTTAGGGAGTTTCATAATACTATTATACCATGCATGTAGAAGTTATACTATGATAAAAAATTAAACCAATGTTCTAAATGGAAGGTGAAAGTAAAAAGAGAAGAAATATATTAAAGTAAAGGCTATCCAAAAACATAAAGCTTTTGGATAAAGGTAGAAATGATTATTTCATTGCTGCAATGTGATCTGCAACAGCTTTGATATCTGCATCACTCATAGAAGCAACTTGACCTTTCATAAGACCACCCATACCATGTTGGTTAAGTGTTCCAGCTTTATAACCTTTAAGTTGTTCAACAGTTTTAGCTGCATCTTGACCTTTGATGATTGCAGATTTACCTAAAGCAGATTTTTCTCCGTTTGCACCATGACAACCAACACATTTAGCGTAAAGAGCAGCTCCGTCAGCCATAAGTAGTGTAGATCCAGCGAGTAACATTGCAATTGCTAATTTTTTCATTTTAATTCCTTTTAATTTGATTGAACAAAGTTCAATTCTATTTTGTTTTATTGATGATTAAATGTTTTTAACATCAATCCCTCTTATTATCCTCATCGAAAAAAATAATATAGTGATTTCACTTAATACTATATTAAATGATTAACAACTAGGTACATTCCCTGAGTCTTTTGCATATTCATACACAAAATCATATACATCTGGAATATACTTCGCTTTTACTTTTTTTAACTTTGGACAAAGCTTCTTTGATTCATCAGCAAATTTACCTGCTTCTTGAATTGCTTCCCACTCATCTTGTGTATGTAAACGTGCAAATTTTGCTCCGTTAAATCCACAAGGCGCTTTAAATTTTTTAAGGAAAATCTTTTGACCTTTTTTTACATCTGCTGTTGCAGTAGATGAAAGTAAAGTCATTCCAAGTAAAGCAGCAACTGTCAATTTTATCATTGTATTCATTTCTTTTCTTATCCTTTTCGTTTAAGATAGTGTATAGTAGCACGTAATTGTGAAAGTATTGTGAAGCTAATTGAAAAAAGAAGTAGTTTCTTTTACACTGCCTCTAAGGCTTACATTGTCTTAACAGTGTGGTACATGTGAACCACCTTCACCATATTCATGTGTAAATTCATACACCGGTTTCCACCAGGATTTTTTAATTTTTTTAATTTTTATTCTAGAACAAATTTTCTTTGTCTCTTCTTGAAACTTACCTTCATCCCAAATCTCTTCCCATTCATCTTGTGTATGATGTCGCGCAAATCTTATACCAGAAAAACCGCAATATTTACGAATTTTCTTCTTAAATATTTTTTGACCTTTTTTAAGTTGAGCACGATGTGAAGCAGCTGTTGCAGGAGTATTTAACCCCAAAAATATGAGCAGAGATAATGTAAGCATTATTTTATTCATAACAATTCCTTTTGTTTTTTTATCCTTATCCATTATAATAATAACTACTTCAACTTGTTAAAAACCTTAAATTTATCCCAATAAATATCAAGAATCTCATCTAACTCAGCACTGCTAAGCGTTGTTTTACTCTTTATCCCATAGTTTGCTATAAATAGATCTGACATCACAGAAATATGTTTCGAAGGATATTGTAAATAATGTTTTAATCCCGCTTTCATATTTTTTTCACCCCCATAGACAAGTAGATAATTCATAAACATACGCTGTAAAGAGCTTGGTAAATCTCTATGGCATCCTACACAGTTACGCTCATAGGCATCTGACGCATTGAGATAGGTTAAGAAGATAAAGAATATCACTATTTTTTTTACCATGAAAGCACCATTTTTGTTCCTTTACCCTTAGTAGATTCCACTTGAATTTTAATATGATACTCATCCAATATTGTTTTTACAATACTTAAACCCACACCAAACCCCCCTTCAGATTCATTAAATCTAAGATACCTGTCAAATACCAATGGTATCTTATCTTCTTTGATCCCTATACCAGTATCCCAAATGAGTAATTTATTCTCCTTTAGTGTGATACCTATCATTCCATTACGCTTATTGTATTTAATCGCATTTGAAATAAGATTATCTATGACTCTTGTAATTTTACGTCTATCTATATAGAGAATCGTCTCTTCCAAATCTAACTGACATGTAAGTTTTTTAGATTCTGCCAAAATACTAAAATACTCTGCCCTGTCTTCAATGAGTGCTTTAAGCTCAACTTCTTCATCACTATTTTCTTTTTCCTGTTCTAGAGTAAGATAGGTAAGATCTTTATAAAGTACAGAAACAGTTTTAGCTGCAATATTGATACGGTTGAGTTTGGTTTTATTTTTCTCCACCATCACTTCTGTATCCATCATCTCTATGTTGGCAAGTATAGCCGACAGAGGAGTATTGAGTTCATGGGTGGTGTCTTTAATAAACCTATCTAACAACACAATAGAATCACGCATAGGTTTCACAAACCTCTTGGCTAAAAGTAACCCAAAAACCAAAAATAGAAAAAAAGCAAAAAGTCCATATCCTAAGATATTTTTCCAAGCATCTGACTGCCATGCACCATCATCACGGACTTCAATAATAAGATATTTCGTCCCTAAATAAAAATTATCTAATGTTTTGACCAGATGTATATAGTTACCATTTCGGTAAGTACCTTCTTCAAAAACAACCTTTTCATTCTCCAGTTCAGAAAAAATTCTTGCATATTCCAAATCATAAATTGCAGATTTGAAACGTGGGTCTCGTGGATATGTAGTTCGTTCATCAAAAAAATGATGTAAGACTTTTAAACGTTTTGTCTGAATATACGCATACTTTGCAAGGTTTGCACGCTGCTCGGCAAGCATCAATTTCTCTTGACTTTGATAGTAATAAAAAGAGAGTAATGAGATGATAATAATAATGATACTTATGTAAAGTGAAAGAAATCTAAAAAGAGACTTCTTCTCACTTCTGAGCAATGAATTTGTAACCTTGCTTTTTGATACTGACAATACGTTCCTTCCCTATGATTTTACGAAGATTTTTAATATAGGTACGAAGTGCTGTATCACTTGGTTCTTCATCGAAGTCCCACAAATGTTTATAGATACGCTCATGTGCCAGTACTTCACCTTCTGTTTTCATGAAGAGTTTTAATAAGAGAGATTCTTTATTGCCTAAAGAAACTGTTGTTCCTTCAACATTTAGTTCATTATTTTTAATATCATATTCAATGGTTGAGGAGATATTTATCACCTCTTTGGCTTCATGAAAAAACTCCCGTTTAAGAAGTGTTTCAACACGTATAAGTAATTCTTTGAGTACAAATGGTTTACGAATGTAGTCATCACAACCACTTGCAAACCCTTTTTCCAAGTCATCAACAGAGTCCAAAGAGGTGATAAAAATAGCAGGTGCTACCACATCACCACTTCTAGCCTCTTTTAAAAGTTCAAAACCATTGATACCTGGTGTATTAACATCTAAAAGCAACAAGTCATACTTACTCTCATACAACTTTTCCTGTGCTTCATAGCCATCATACACAGCAACAATCTCATGCCCCTGCTCTGTTAAGAACTCTGTAACGGTTTCATTAAGATTTGCATCATCTTCCAGAAGGAGTATTTTTGCCATTAAAGTGACTGCCTGACCCAGCTCTGGAGTCTACCTACACTTAATGCACCAGAAACTCTATCTGCTTCTTTTCCATTCTTAAAGAGTATAAGTGTTGGTATGCTCTGTATACCATACTGTGCTCCTAAGGTTTGCTGCTCTTCAGTATTGACTTTAAGGAACTGTGCCTGTAAGGGCATAGAGAGTGCTGCTTCTTCAAATGCTGGTGCCATTTGTAAACATGGGCCACACCAAGGTGCCCAAAAATCCACCACCACGGGGATGTCTGAATTGGCTAAAAATGTACCTAATTTAGAAGCATCTACACTTACAGGCTTAGAATCGAGCAGTGACTTCTTACAGTGACCACAATTGGCTTTAGTATAACTCTCTTTTTTTGGTATACGATTTACTTTGAAACAATGTGGACAAACAACATTAACATTCATAATAAATTCTCCTTATTTAGATTAGTTTTTAATAGTTTAGTTATTATAGCAAATAAAGTAAATAATAATTTAACAAGGATATAAAAATGGCAAAAAAAGAACTCATAGTAGGTGGTGGATGTTTTTGGTGTACCGAAGCAGTATTTGAAACACTAAAAGGTGTAGGAGATGTAGAGAGTGGTTATGCCAATGGCCATACTGCTAACCCAACTTACAGAGACATCTGTACAGGAGAGAGTGGACATGCCGAAGTCATAAAAATAACTTATGATGACAGCATCATTACCTCTGACACACTGCTGGATATCTTCTTTGTGGTACATAACCCTACGACACTCAACCAGCAAGGTGCAGACAGAGGTACACAGTACCGTTCAACCATTCTCTATACAGATGAAGAGACCAAAGAAGCTGCCCAAGCAGCACTAGAAGCAGCACAATCTGACTACACAGACCCCATAGTAACAACTATAGAACCACTAGAGTGTTACTACAAAGCAGAAGCCTATCACCAAGACTACTACAGACAGAACCAAATGCAAGGGTATTGTATGGCTGTCATTCCTCCAAAATTAGCAAAACTCAAAGCGAAGTTTGGGAAGGAGATGGCGTAAGCTACCTATCCAAAGGATTATCAGAGCGCTTTTTTACCTTACGTTCTTGCTCTTCGCTTATGTTGGGCTGAGTAAACTCCACCTGTCCTGCGATGATGCAACCTTTGCATCCAGGCTCACAGTGGTGGTGTAATTTTAGACACCATTCTTTGTCTCCTTCATGCGTACCCATAAACTGACAACCCCAACCACTAGACATCTTAGTACCTTATCTCAAAGCCATCAGTCTCAAACTGGGCATCATTGATGATTGTATACTGTATATCATCCACATTACTTAGAGGGGAGCCCTCTTTGAGTATCTGTATAAATGTATCCAGTTCATCATCAAACACTTCAGCTACAACTTCTACCGTACCATCAGGCAAATTTTGGATGTAGCCTTTAAACTGTTTTTTCATCATATTTTGAGAGAGAGATTTTCTATAGTAAACCCCCTGCACTCTACCAAAGATAATAAACCTATACCATTCCACTATTTTTTCCCATATTCATTGATAAGTGAGCCTAAAAACTCCAATATACGTTCTTGAAAAAGTGCATCTTCTTCATCTTCAGCACACTCATGCAGTTGTCTAAGTAAATCCATATCTATCTTTTTAACAAATCTTGGCACAGCCTTTGTTTCACTTTCTACAAGCTGTATAAGGTGCTCAAAGTTTAGCCCATTGTTCGTGATAATTTTAGTATGATATTCATTCACAGTATCTATAAGTACTTCTGCACGTTCGATGTCGTCAGCATAAATGCTATGTGCTATCTCTTTAAGTTTTTGTTTTTCACACTCATCTATCTCACCATTAGAAGAGACCATAAGTGTCAAAAGTTTAGCTCTGTACTCTAAAGAGCTATGATGATAGACTAAAAATTCTCTAAACATTTTTCGTACAGTACGCTTTAAGCCTTTAAACACTTTTTCTTCCTTAACACACTTTTAACAAAAGTATACTATAGTTTTACAAATTATCAAATGGACAGTATCATATGGGAAACATTGATTTAATCATTATTTTAACTACAGCCTTTTTAGGTTCTGTGGGGCATTGTATCGGTATGTGTGGGGGTATAGTCGTTGCCTATACGTCTAGTAAAATAGACCAAAAATCCTCCTATGCACAGCAAACAGCCTCACACCTCGCCTACAACTTTGGTCGTGTCACAACCTATACCATACTTGGAGCTATGTTTGGCTATATAGGTAGTGTACTTGCCTTTACTCCCACCACTAAGGGGGTTCTGTTTGTCTTCACAGGAGTACTTATGATACTCGCAGGGCTTAGCCTACTTGGAAACCTAAAGTTTCTTAACTCAGCGGAGTGGTCTGTCTCAAAATATGCATGGTACCAAAAGAGTTTTAGAGCACTCATCTCTTCAAAGTCTTACCTTAGCTTTTATCTTTTAGGTATGCTCAACGGTATCATCCCTTGTGGACTAGTCTACTCTTTTGCCATATTTGCAGCCAGTACAGCAACACCACTTGGTGGTGCTTTAGTTATGGCTACCTTTGGTCTGGCTACCATTCCTGCACTCTTCTTCTTAGGCTTCCTCACCAAGTTTTTACAAAAAGGTAACCTGCGCGGCACAATGATAAAACTTGCCGCTATGCTTGTCATTGTTTATGGTGTCTTTACACTGACGAAAGGCTACAAGTTCATCGCCCACCCAGATGAGATGAAAGCTATGATGGACAAAATGCACTCAGAAGGCATAGATGAGAGTAGCATGACAGGGAAATTTAACGGTATGAAATGTGCACCGGGGAAATGCGGATAATATTTGGTTAATCCTTCATTTATAGTTTTGAACTATCATTAAGGGAACCTCTAATAATAGGTAATACCCACAATGGGTTTTGCAAATGTAAGATTGTGCAAGAGATTTATAAGTCCTAGCCATAGCTAAGACGAAGTAAATATCTTGTGCAAGATTGCGTTTGCAAAGCCCACCCAAAGGGCATCACTAGCTTTTGCCTATGCGTTGTTACTCTTTTTCACCTTAGCTACGGCTAGGGTTTCAAAAAAGTGCCTAGCCTAGAGAAAAGCTAGAGATGTTGTGGGTATCACCTATTTTTAGAGGTTCCCTAAAGTAGAACACTATTTAAAAGGAAAATAATATGTCAAAAGTAGTTAAAGTCATCGAAGTACTCGCACAGTCAAACAAATCTTGGGAAGATGCAGCTGCCAATGCTGTAAAATCTGCACATAAAAGCATTAAAGGTATCAAAAGTATCAACATTACCAATATGTCAGCAAAAGTAGAAGGTGACAAAATAGTCAAATACCGAATCAATGCAAAGATTTCTTTTCTCATAAAGTAATCTTACAATATGTGGGCAAATGCCCACACAAATACGCTATAATTCTCCTATGAATCACATTAAAACTTATGCATACAACCATACCCCACTCTCTTTCGATTTCAAACAAACTGTTGAACGCTTTTTTGTAGAAGAGATACCTCTTTACAACTTTTCAGGTACAGGAAACTACCTCGTCCTCAAAATACAAAAAACAGACATGAGTACATGGAAGCTCATCACTGTTCTAGCTAAAGCCACTGGCTTACAGGAACGTGACATAGGCTACGCAGGTCTCAAAGACAAGAATGCTACCACCATACAGTACATTTCCATACCAAAAAACAGAGAAAAAGAGCTCAACAAAAACCTTACCACAGACAAGATAGAGATACTCGAACGTACCTACAACAAAGCACCTATCAAAGTGGGTCATCTCAAAGGAAACAGTTTTTCCATAGTATTGCATCACATCAATGCAAATGATGCCAAATTTTTTAACACCACAGCCAAAAAAATGCAAAAAGACGGCATACCAAACTACTATGGTTACCAACGCTTCGGAGAAGACAGCCGTTCGTATCTACAAGGAAAAGAGATAGCCCACTCTGGTAAAAAGCTCAAAGGAAGTAAAGAAAAACTTCTAGTCTCAGCCTACCAAAGCTACCTCTACAACAAATGGCTAGGACAAAGAGTAAAACTCTCTACCATCATAGCCTCTAACAATGTAGAAAATGCAGCCAAAAAGCTTCAGTATCCTCTAGAACTCGTTAAAGTGTTAGCCAAACAGCCACAGCTTTTTAAACTCTTTTTAGGTGATGTCATGATGCCTTACCCTTATGGTAAATTGGACTACGTAAAAGATATGTATCAGTCTGCCCTTGCCTTTTCACAAAAGAAAGTAAGCCCTACAGGACTACTATGTGGGGAGAGAGTAGAACGTGCCAAGTCAGATGCCTACCATTTGGAAGAGCCTTTTGATGACACTGAACTCACAGCTCTCAGAGGTGACAGACGTTTCGCATGGATATGGCCAAATGAAGTAGAAACAGAATACAACCCAGACAGTAAAAAACTCACGGTGGAGTTCTACCTGCCTAAAGGCTCGTATGCTACTACATTTTTAGAGGAAATTGGGAAGTTTTCATTGAAAGAAGTAAAAAAGAAGTAACTACTTTCTTCCTCTCTCTCTCTTTTTACTCTTCTTGTCATCTTTAGGCTTTGCAGCATCATACACCTTAAAGCCATCACGCTTGGTAGTCTTACGCTTTTTTGTACTTGAAAATGTCGTAGACTTTTTCTTCTTTTTACCAAAAGCCCCATCTGCACTTTTATGCTCTTTAGGGTTTTTACGTGCACCTTTTTGTTTGACTTCTACTTTAGGGGCATAGCCCTCTAACTTCTCTTGAGCTATGGCTTTACCCATAAGTTTTTCTACATCTTTAAGTGCCACCATCTCAGTAGGCGATATAAGCGTAATAGCCAGACCTTTAGCCCCTGCTCTACCTGTGCGTCCTATGCGGTGTATGTAGTCACCTGTGACGTGTGGGATGTCGTAGTTCATCACTACGGCTAGGTTGGGTATGTCTAAGCCACGTGCAGCGATATCTGTGGCTACGAGTACTCGTATCTTTCCTTCTTTAAAACCCTCTAAGGCTCTGGTACGCTCTCCTGAGCTTTTGCTACCATGTATGACAGCCGTTTTAAGTCCAGAGAGGTTCAGTTCTTTTGTCACTTCATCTGCTACCTCTTTTTTACGTACAAAGACCAAAACATGCTGATAGTTACGTGAACCTATGAGGTATGAAAGAAGCTCTGTCTTTTTTTCTTTTTCTACAGGGTAGACTATCTGCTCCACCGTATCTGCCGAAGTCCCCATAGAGTCTACTTCTATAAGTTTAGGCTTGGTGAGTATCTGCTCTGCTAAACGCTTCACTGAGCCAGAGAGTGTTGCCGAGATAAGCACATTTTGGCGACGCTGTGGGAGATGCTGAAGTATCTTACTCACTTCATGCACAAAGCCCATGTCTAAGATAGTATCAGCTTCATCAAGTACCAAGTAGTCCACAGACTCCAAATTGACATTTTTCTGATTAATATGCTCCAACAAACGCCCAGAAGTAGAAACGATGATGTCCACTCCGACCTTAAGCCTGTTCGCCTGAGAAGTAAGATTGGCTCCACCATACAACACGATGCTTTTAAGTGGCAAGTACTTCCCATACGCTTCGACTGAAGCCTCTACCTGCTTTGCCAGTTCACGTGTAGGCACGATGATGACTGCTTTGGGGTAATGCTGCCCCTCTACAAAGTTACGAGAAAGTTCCTGAAGTATAGGCAAAGTAAACCCCGCCGTCTTCCCCGTACCAGTCTGCGCGCCTGCCATAATGTCTGCACGCGTAAACATAGCAGGTATGAGTGCCTTTTGTATGGGTGTAGCAGACTCATAACCTTTATCTTTGAGTGCATGGAGTATCTTCTCATCTAGTCCTAGCGTGGCTAAAGATGTTGTGTTTTCTTGGGTTTTGTCTGCCATAGGTAGCCTTGATGAATGTTTTTTGTATTGTAGCGAATTTTCGTAGTATGTATAATTTAGCTCATTCCCATAGTTTTATCTTTTTTTCTGTATTATAG
>JALXBG010000070.1 GCA_026991605.1 Sulfurovum sp. | reverse complement strand
TCTTTTGTCTTTGTCTCTTCTATATGTGTCTTGGCACGTACTTTAATGCGCCCACGTCCAGTGGTGTACGCATCTGTAATACCTTTTTTACCAAAGATAATCCCTCCCGTTGGAAAGTCAGGACCTTTGACTATTGCCATCATATCTTCAATAGTTGATTCTGGATTGTCGATACGAAGGATCAATGCTTCGACAAGCTCTTCAAGTCTATGAGGAGGAATATTTGTAGCCATACCAACCGCAATACCACTTGAACCATTTAGCAACAAATTGGGTACACGTGCAGGAAGCACATCTGGTTCACGCATAGAGTCATCATAGTTTGGTATAAAGTCAACTGTATCTTTATCCAAATCACTCAAAAGCTCTTCTGCTATCTTGGTCATACGTGCTTCGGTATATCTCATCGCCGCAGCATTATCACCATCAACTGAACCGAAGTTACCTTGACCATCTACAAGTGGTGCCTGCATAGAGAAATCTTGTGCCATACGCACAAGTGCATCATACACTGAATTATCACCATGTGGGTGATACTTACCGATGACATCCCCGACGATACGCGCCGATTTTTTATACGGAGCACGATGAGAAAGATGTAAATCTTCCATTGCATAAAGGATTCTTCTGTGTACAGGTTTAAGCCCATCACGTGCATCTGGAAGTGCACGCCCCACGATGACTGACATAGAGTAGGCAAGGTAACTTGACTGCATACTGTCTTCAATGAGTATCTCTTGTGTATTATCGTTATTTTCAAATAAATCTGACAATTCTCTTCCTTATTAAACAAAGTTAGAAGATTTTATCTTATGCAAGGTGTAAAATCACTTAAAATACGCTCAAAATCTCTTCTAGCGCCTTTTATTTGGATTTTTTACGATTTTAGACTTTTTTGATTAACATAATAAAATGATTAAAGTGGCTTATTTCCTATTTTTTAATACTCTCTTTCATTAACATTCTCTTAACATAGTTAGAATATAATCCATTGAACCATCTTAATAACCTAGTCGTTCACAACATCTCTAGCTTTTGTCTAGGCTAGGCACTCTTTTGAAGTCCTAGCCTTAGCTAAGTCAAAAAAGAGTAACGACGCATAGGCGAAAGCTAGTGCTGCCCGAAGGGTGGGCTTTGCAAACGTAAACTTGCACAAGATATTTACTTCGACTTAGCTAAGGCTAGGACTCATAAATCTCTTGCACAACCTTACATTTGCAAAACCCATTGTGAATGTCTAGGTTATTAAGAGGGTTCAACCCACTTTATTATCAGGAAATTAAATGCCTATTGAACAACTCAAACATATCGTAGATTATGGTATTATTGGATTGCTTGTCTTTCTTAGTTTTATCACTTTTGCCTATGCCATAGAGAGAATACTCTACTACCGTTCTATAGACCTCAGCAAATATAACCATAAACTAGCCCTTGAAATAGACCTTTCAAAACGTCTTGGAACCATCGCAAGTATCGGTTCCAATGCTCCATACATTGGACTACTTGGTACGGTTCTTGCCATTATATTAACATTTTACATCATAGGTGACCAGCAAGACACCATAGACCCTGGTGAGATTATGAAGCACCTCGCCCTCGCACTTAAAGCCACTGCAGCAGGACTTGTTGTAGCCATACCAGCTACAGTACTTTACAATGCCCTACTGAGCAAAGTAGATATACTCATTTCCAAATGGGAAATTATGCAGGATGAGAAATAAAATGAACACATATACCACTCTTCAAAGCGACCAGTCGCGTGAGCCCTCTGCTGAAGAGTCCTTTCTTGGGCTTTGCCCAAAAAGGAACCGTCAATGAAACGAGAACGATTTGACAAGATGAATGTCGTACCATTCATCGATATAGTTTTGGTTTTACTTGTTATTATCTTGGCTACCTCAACCTTTGTCAAAGACCAAACGATAAAAGTAGACCTCCCTACAGCCAGTTCCAAAAAAGCAGAAGATAAGAAGTCTATACACATCGCCATAGACAAAGAGGGTAAATACTTCTACGACAAAGAGGAATTACCCCTTGATGCCATAAAAACCAAACTTCTAAAGCTTGACCCTAAAAAAGACTTGGTCTCGTTACATATGGATAAGGCTTCGGCATTCGAATATTTTGTATCAGTCATAGATATTTTGAAATCTAAAGGGTTTGAGAATATTTCTATTATTACGCAGCAATAATTATTCTATCATCATCCCATACGGACGCTTTAGCTGCTCTGTGAGCTGATGCAAACTCACAGCCCTACCCTCACGTGCAAACTCACGCCCATCCATAAAGACTATCATCGTTGGCACTGAAAATACTGAGTAATTTGCTGATATCTCAGGATTGTCATGTGCATCTAAGTAGATTTGTTTGAGTTGTGGAAACTCTTTGTCAAACACCTCTTTAAACTTAGGTCTCAGTGCATGGCACACATTACAGTTCTCGCCAGAGAAATAGAGGAGTATCCCTACCTCTTCTCTTATGGTTTGTTGTAGTTGTTCAAGAGTTAATATTACTTCCATTTTATTACTTTAATTTCTTAACTACTTCAATTTTATTTTGATGAAAATCATAAACTATTACTTCGTTCAATATCCAATGATCCATCTTTTTATAAGCTTCTACATAAACTTGTGCTTCTTCTTTTGATCCTGAAATTGAATACTGTAATACGGCAGATCCACCAACACTACTAGTATGTATATTACCTACAACAAAAAAACTAGGTTTTATTGGCTTTCCAACTAATTTAATAACTTCTTGATTGGAACTCACCACTTCTAAAGATTTAGCATATGCTTCTCCTTTTAACAAACTTAGAATAAAAAAAAGCAAAATAGGGATGAGAATAAAAATACTAAAACCTGCAATAGTCCATTTTTTTTGTGTACTTTTAAAATGTTCAACATCTTTCCATATTCTGTTTTGCCAAGCCCATTGGTTTCCTTTTGCACCAAGAATAAATATCATAACTAAATTAACAAAAGGTACAAACATTAACAATGCAATATATGTACTATTTCCAATACCCCATATCCAATTTAAGAAAAATGCACCCCAATTCCAACCTTTAATTTCGGGAGGGACTAAAGAACCTTTTCCTTGTCCTGATTTATATTCATAATTATCTTCCATAGTATTCTCTCTCTATAATTTTTACTTACTTTATCATAAGTTTATTTTTCTAATTTAATACTTGAAAACTCACTATCATTTTCAATACATTTCCCTATAGAAACTAAATACTTCCTCAACTTCACATACTTCTCATAGTCCATTACCACCACAAAAGGCTTATCACGCTTAGTGACAAGTAAGTCATCACGCAGTGCATCTTGTAGTCTCATACTGTTTTGCTTTAGGTCAGAAGCGGTAATAGTAGTCATAAATGTTCCTTTTGTCTATTTAGTACATTATAGACAATTAGGCTTAATTGAGCCTTTCGGCGATAGTTGAGATAGTATTCAAATTACCTCATTGGTGGGTGTGACCCACCCTACGAAGAACAGGATAACTTCTCATTCTTAAACACATCAGGTGTCACCCCAGCCCATCGTTCAAACTCTGGGTGTTCAGAGTAAGGGTCTTGGGCGATGGTAAACAAATCATCTACCAACTTAAACTCACCCTCTTGTGCTGCATCTATAGCCTCTTGGAACATATAGTTTTTAAGTACATACTTTGGGTTACTCTTTAGCATAGAAGCGTGTCTTTCCTCTGTACTCCACGCATCTTCTTGGAGTCTTTCATCATAGCTGTCTAACCAGTCATTCATCGGCTTGTGGTAGAGTCCCAGTTTAAGTAAGGCTGTTCTGTCTCCGTCATAGTGGCTCAATGTTCTAAAGAATACCGTGTAGTCTACAGTGAGCCCTTGAAGCATACCTAAGAGGTGCTTGAAAAAGTCTAAGTCTTTCTCTTGTGTAACATTTTGAAGTCCTAGCTTTTCTCCCATGAGGTAGAGGTATCTTTGGGTGTAAAGTCTCGGGTAGTGTTCTAACACTTTTTCTAACTTTTCAGAGTTTACCAGTGGTGAAAGTGCCACCATAAGAGCTTGAAGGTTCCAGTGTCCTATGTTGGGTTGGTTACCAAAGCTATAGCGTCCACCTTGGTCGGTATGGTTACAGATATTTTCAAAGTCATAGTCATCTAAAAATGCGTAAGGACCATAGTCTATGGTGAGTCCATGTATAGACATGTTATCCGTGTTCATCACACCATGCTGAAACCCTACTGCTTGCCACTCTGCCATGAGTCTAGCTGTCTTGCCTACCACTTCTGTAAAAAAGAGTAAGTATTTGTTTGCCTCATCCATCAAGTGCGGGTAGCTCTCTACGATGGCATAGTCTGCCAAAGCTTCCAACTCAGCATAACGCTTTTTATGTGCAAAATACTCAAAGGTACCAAAACGCACCCAGCTAGGACTTACGCGAAGCACGATGGCACCTGTCTCCCAAGTCTCTCTGTAGACTTTATGTTGTGAACCTATGAGTGCCAAAGCTCTGGTAGTCTCTATGCCCAGTCCATGCATGGCTTCAGACATAAGGTACTCACGGATGGAAGAGCGCAACACAGCACGTCCGTCACCAGAACGTGAATACTTTGTCTCTCCTGCACCTTTAAGCTGTAGATGCAGGTGATTGACTGTGCCTATATTAATGGCTCTACCATCTCCCAGTCTAGGTACAAAGTGCCCAAACTGATGCCCCGCATAACACATAGCAAACGTATCTGAACCTTCTGCTGTAAACTCACCGTTAATGAGCTTTACAAAATCTTCTGTTTGAAGTTCTTCTTCATCAATATCAAGTAATTTAGCTACATCTTTGTTAGCATGTATGAGGTGAGGTTTGACAAGTGGACTAGGCGTTACTCTGTCATGACACTCTGCTGGTAGGTCTAAGTAAGGATTGCTAAGTTTTAATTCGTTTAGTTTCATAGATGCATAGTAGCTTAAAGTGACTTAGGAGTATAATATCGCAATATTTTAATGAAGGATTTTTTATGGGTAGAGCCTTTGAGTACCGTAAAGCAGCAAAAATGAAAAGATGGGGAGCGATGTCTCGTATCTTCCCTAAACTAGGTAAAATCATCACTATGGCAGCCAAAGAAGGGGGGATGGACCCAGATATGAACCCTAAACTTCGTACTGCCATCCTCAATGCCAAAGCACAAAACATGCCTAAAGACAACATCGATGCAGCCATCAAAAGAGCGGCAGCAAAAGACTTAGCTGACATTAAAGAAATCACCTATGATGTAAAAGCATCTCATGGTGTGCAAATGATAGTTGAATGTGCCACAGACAACAATACCAGAACCGTTGCAAATGTCAAAGCCATACTTGTACGTAATGGTGCAGAAATGCTTACTTCTGGTTCACTGAACTTTATGTTTACACGTAAATGTGTCTTTGTTTTCGATAAAACAGACGAAATGGACTTAGAAGAACTTGAGCTTGAACTGATTGATTATGGGCTAGAAGAGATAGAAGAAGATGTAGAGCCACATGAAGATGGAGAAGACATTAACATTATTAGAATCTTTGGAGAGTTTACTTCTTTTGGAGAACTTTCAAAAGCTTTGGAAGATATGAACATTGAAGTTAAAAGTGCAAAATTAGAATACATTGCCAATACCCCTATTGACCTCAGTGATAAACATATGGAAGAGTTAGAGACGCTCATCGATAAACTTGAAGAAGATGAAGATGTACAAACAGTGTTTACAAATATTAACTAACTTTTTACGGATGGGTTAAAAAACGCCCATCCTATTTCTCTTTCACTCTATAAATCACCGCATACATCAACGGTACATAATACAAGTTTAGTACCGTTGCCCACGCCACACCAAACCCTAAACTAATCGCCATAGGCTGCAAGATAAGTGCTTGCCCTGAAGCAAAAAACATTAAAGATGAAAGTCCCAATACTGTTGTTACGGAAGTAAGCAAAATAGGACGTAAGCGCATTCCTGCTTTTTCCACCAATTCATCATAGTTTCTACTACCTTTAATAAAATCCAACATAATAAGCCCATCATTGACCACAACACCTGCAAGCCCTATTACCCCCATCATACCCGGCATAGACATATTGATGCCCATAAGATATGTTCCTGCCAATGCTCCAAATAATGATAGCGGTATCACACTCAATACAATCAATGGTAAGACAAGAGAGTTAAACATCCATACCAAGGTAATAAATATAAGAAAAACTGCTATTACAAGTGCTTGAGTCATCTCTTTTTTAAGTTTACTATTCTCTTTCTCTTCACCTTTGATAACGATGCCTATTCCCTGTTTTTTAAGTAATTCCAAAAGTGGTTTTATCTGTGCCATTACCTCAGTAGGGGTAATGATTTTTTTATCTACAGAGGCAAAAAGAGAGCGTACTTTTTCTCCATCTTCTTTAAAGATTTTGACAAAAGACTTTTTGTATATAAAGTCTGTCACATCAGACAGTTTTACACGTTTTGTTCCATCAGGTGTAGAGAGCATAAAGTCTTTGAGGGCTGCAGTATCTTTTTTATATTTATCCTCTAATTTTATGCGTACCAATCCTTTTGTATCAAATATTTTTCCATATTCAGCTTTAAGGAAAGAACCTCTAAGCACAGAAGTAATATACCCTTCACTCATACCCAAAGACTGTCCATATTCATTGACACGAAGTTTAAGTTCACGCTCCCCTTCATTGGCATTATCGGAAACATCTTTCACTCCTGGTATAGCAGAGAGATTCTCTTCCACTTTTTTCATTGCCTGAAGCTTTATGGCCATATCTGGATATTCAAATCCAAGTTCAATATCACTCGATACTATCCCTGCTTGTTGCACATATACAGTAAGATCTTCAAAAAGTTTTTTACCATGAAGTGTTTTATCCCTAAATGTTGGTAAGATTTTTTCTTGTATCTCTTTGGCTATATCTTGTGAAAGACGTTCTCTAATCATATCTGAATCATCATACTCTAACGAAAAGATAGGATTGATATAGGTATCAAAAAAGTTTTCTGGTGCTTTTTCATGTAAATTGATAAAAATCTGAAAGAGATTTTCCCCTACTTCTACTGTTTGGTCTTTATTAAATTTAAAACCTATCACAGAAGTTACAGAATCCATCTCTTTTTTATCTAATAATTTTAAGATTGATTTTTCTATTTCAGTGACATACACTTCTGTATCTATCAGCTTATTGTTGATATTTATTTTACCACTTAGGTACACCTGTTGCGCATCAAACTCTGGAAAAAGTTGAAACTTTGTCAGCTTGCCAATACCAATAGTTCCTAAGATGATGGCTAACAACATCACGATCAAAGAGGTTTTTTTATGCTTGAGTAATCTACCCAAGAACCTATCATACCAAGCAATAAAACCTGGCCATATCCCTTTATTATGTTCTTCTGCTTTAAACGTACCTATAGCAAAAAACTCTTTGGCATGCAAGGGTAAGAAATAAAAAGCTTCAAAAAGTGAGGAGAGTAAAAGTACTGAAATCATAACAGGGAGTACTTTCATAAACATACCCATCTTACCAGACATCATCAACAGTGGTAAAAACGCAAAGACCGTGGTAAGTGTAGCAGTCATTACCGCAGGAAACATCTCTACTGCACCATCTATAGCAGCATCTCTAGGGTTTTTGCCCATTTCCATATGCCTATAAATATTTTCTGCCACCACTATTGCCTCATCTACCAGCATCCCAAGCGCAATAAGTGCACCTAAAAGCGTAAGCATATTAAGACTATAGCCTATCATATCTGCAACAATAAGCGTAATCATAAAACTCGCAGGTATCCCTATAGCAACAACCAAAGCAATACGCATATTTACTGAAAGAAATAAAGCAGCAAAAACCAAAATAAGACCAAATAAGATATTGGAAGAGACAAGGTTAAGACGATTTTTAATCCAGATAGATGTATCTGTATAGACTTTAAACTCTATATTTTTATATTTTTTGTTAAATTCAGGAAGCATTGCTTTTATCTGTTTACTCAGAGCAATAGCATTTCCTTCTTTACTTTTATTAATATTGAGAGAGATATTTTTTTGACCATTATAATGTGAAATTTGTTCTGATTCACCTAAACCATACTGTACTTGTGCAATATCAGACAGATGAAAATGTTTACCACCTATAGTGAGTAACGTTTGCCCCAAAGCTTTTGCACTTTTCTCTCCATTAATGGTAGAGATATAAAGGTGTTCGCCTTGACCATCAAGTGTACCTACTGGGAAGATAGTAGAAAGATTTGAAATAGCTTGATAGATGGCTCTTTTATCGAGTTCATAGGCATCAATCTTTTTTTGATTAAGGGTAATCAATACCTCTTCATCTGTGTCCCCTCGTACATCTATACTACTAAGATCATGTATATTGGAGAGCTTTCTTTTCAAGTCTTTTGCAGCATCTATCAATTCTTTCTTAGGTACATCACCAGAGATAGCTACAAGTAACAGTGGATATTGGTGTACTACAACACGCGCTATGGGTTCATCCATATCTGAAGGTAAATCACGCTTAATTTTACTGATAATGTCTTTCACATCATTCAATACTTCCTGCGATTCTTCACCCGTCTTTATATCTGAGGTAATCAGAAAAAAACCATTTTGGATACTGGTATTTACCGTATCTATACTCGAGAGGCTTTTAAGTTCATCTTCTATGTTATTGACAACCATCTTATCAAGTACATCAGCACTTGCACCTGCATAACTCCCTTTAATGGAAATCATATCTAACGTTGAAGGAGGAAAAATCTCTTTGGCAATATTTTGATAGGCAAAAACAGAGAGCATCAGCATAAAGACCATAAGTATATGATTGATAATCGGCTTATCTACTCCGAAACGTATAAAGCTCTTTATCACTACTCATCCTCTTGTATGGTAAATATGGTGTCTGTCACACGGTTTTTAAACTTGAGTGCTTCTACACTCTGTTCAAGTAAAACTTTTTCTGCTTTAAGTGCTGCTACTTCTCTTGTCTTTTTGTTGACTATTTTTGATTCATAATATATCTGGTTAGACAAATAGGTTTTGATACTTGTTAAAATCAATACAATAGCCATACCCATGAGAATCACTGAAACCATACCAAATGTAATGCCGTTTGGCACCTTCTTTTTTTGTGTAATATGTTTATTTTTAGGCATCTTTTTTAAACCTGAAAGATCTTAATTTTGCAGAGCGACTGCGAGGATTTACTTTTAACTCTGCCTTTGTTGCCGTCACAGGCTTAGAGGAGAGTGCTTTTCCTATGGCATGGTTTTTACCACAAGTACAACGCATCGCCTGTGGGTCACAGATACACGCAGTTGCCCATTTCTTAAAACGGTTTTTTACCAATCTGTCTTCTAAAGAGTGAAAGGAAATCAGAGAAACCACTTCTCCTTTACTGTGCTTTTTCTCTAAAACATCTAGCAGACCTTCTATCTCTCCTAGTTCATTGTTCACTTCTATACGGATAGCTTGAAACATAAGTGTGGCAGGATGTATCTTTCCACCAGAGGGGATGACAGTTTTGGCTATCTCGCTTAATTCTTTTGCGCTTTCTATAGGTGCCTTCGCACGTGCTTCTACCACTGCACCTGCTAGTTTACGGTAAGATCTTACTTCACCATAGGCATCAAAAATATACTCTAGTTTATCTTTTGGATACGTATTGACCACTTCATAGGCAGTCAGAGGTGCACTTGCATCCATACGCATATCTAGCGTGTCAGAGTTAAAAGAAAAACCTCTCTCCATTTTGTCAAGCTGTAAAGAAGAGACCCCAAAGTCTGCCAACACTGCTACGATAGGAGTCTCTTCTAACATAGGAAAAACCTCTGCAAAGGTACCTTTATAAAGTGTACTTCTCTGTGCAAAAGGCTCTAAACGTTTTTTAGAGAAAGCCAAAGCTTCATCATCTCTGTCTATACCTATATGTTGAATGTTGTCATATTTCATCAACATTTCAGAACTATGTCCTGCATACCCAAGTGTACAGTCTACAAAGTAACCTTCACCTACATCTTTAAAGCTACCTAATACTTCATCTAAAAGTACGGGAATATGAGGTGTTTGCATGAAAGTCCTTAGATTTAAGGGAACCATCTAACAATAGGTTCCCTTAAGTATTCATGTTATAATAGCGAAAATAGATAAAAGGCATATCTACTATGGATAAACATCTCATTGAAGACATACAACACGTCTCTCTTTCTCTTTTCAACAAAAACTTCTTTGGTGTGTACCATGGTTCCATCTCTGCAAGGCTCTCTAGTCATAGTTTTATCATCAACTCAAAAGACACCATTTTGGATGAGATTAATGAAGAGTCTTTGGTTAAGCTTGACTGTCATAAACGAGACTACCGTTGGACCATGGCAAATGCAGACGTGCATATTCATGAGCATATCTATGAAAACATCCCAAATGCCAAATATATTTCCTACACAATGCCACCTTATGCTACTGCCTATTCTCTTAAACATGGTAAGGTCTCGCCTCAAGACTTTTTTGGTAAAAAAATTATAGGAGAAGTCATTATATATGACCCAAAAAACATAGATGACTGGCTAGAACGTGCGCCTTACGAGATACCCCAATTTTTTCAAAAACATGATACACACCTTCTTCTCATCAAAGGGTTTGGACTTATCTCTTATGACCGAGACATTAGAGAAATGGCAAAGAAAATCTCTATTTTAGAGAACTCATGTAGGCTACTTGCACTCTCTGCAAACATTTAATTACTACTATCTCATGAGAGAGTCAACTATCAAGTACATGTCAATAGCATTGTAAAGTAAAATTAGGTTATACTCTCTTTAAAATACTACCGTAGTTTAGCAGGGTAATACGATATGAATCAAACACAAAAAAGATTAAGCATCATTAAATTAGCTATCTCTATTACTGACTTGGAGACCATACAACTACAAATTCTTAAACTCTCTCCTATGAAAAGTGACAGCAAAATACAGGAAATTTTGACACTTCTACAATCTGAGAGTTATGGTCAGGCGCAAGCGCTTATTACTGACTACATAGAAACGGCTCCGGAAGAGATACATCAAAGAAGTGCTCAAACACCTACTGTACCTATAATCTCAGATCAAGATCAAGAAATTATTGATGAGTTTCAACTTTTTGTAACTACAAAAGACAAAGAAACTTCTGAAATACTTGAAATAGATATTAATGATTATGCTTCTAAAGAACCAAAAATAACGAAAAATCAAGACTCTGTAGATTATGATGCTTTATTAAATCTTGACGTAGATGATGTTCTAAGTGACAATATTGACATTGATATTTCTCACAATGATAAAAAAGAAGAAGTTGAAGATATTTTCTTTAATCTACCCTCAAAAGAGTCTGTAGACTTTTTATTTGATGACCATGTACCTAAAGATACTTTTTTTGATACAGAGAAAAAAGAAGATACCGAAATAGAAAAAAATCAAGAAGATCCAATAGAAGAGACCATACAGGAAGAAAAAAACATTCTTAATACACCTGTAACCAATGAAAAAGAGAGTCTTTTATCTTATAAAGCTATACCACATATTTCACAGAAACTCATCAGTATGAAAAAGCAGTATCCCCCTATTCAAAAAACCTACGAAAAATTTGATACAGTTGAAGCGCTACTTATCAAGATTGCACAAGATGGGTACACAGAGACAGAGATGGAAGAGATGATTAAATACATTGAGAAGCTTATTGGAAATGCAAAATATACAGAAGCTTCGCAACTTTTACTGCTATGTGGGGCAACTGAATCAAAATATGCACAATTCATATTGGCAAGAGAACTCTACAAAGGCTCGGTGTTGACAAAGAATATTCAAGAATCTTTTACCCTCATGAATACACTAGCTACCGATGATTACCCTGAAGCACTTTGTGATTTGGGTCAATTTTATGAAAATGGTATAGGTACATCTCAAGATCTTATGAAAGCAGAAGGACTCTATAAAGAAGCACTCAACCTAGGTATAAAACGTGCTAAAAAACACTACAGCAGACTCAAAAAAATAAACAGAGGCGTCTTTAAAAGCTAATCTGCTTTTGAAACACTTCTAATCCCTTCATAAGCCACTTCAATCATCTTATCTATCTCTTCATAACTAATGATATAAGGTGGCATAAAATAGATTACATGTCCCAAAGGTCTTAAAAGTACCCCCTGTGTCAATGCATATTCATAAATTTTCAACCCTACTCGCTCTTTGGCATCATATCCTTTTAAAGAGATAGCTGTCACCATACCTTGTTGTCTTATCTCTTCCACATTATCTAGTAAGTGAAATTTATCTAATGCTTTTAAAATATAGTCTGATTTTTTACTATTATCACCCAAAATATCTTCTTCTTCAAAAATCTCCAAGGTTGCAAGTGCTGCAGCACAAGCCAAAGGGTTACCCGTATAAGAATGAGAATGTAAAAATGCCTTATGCTCATTATAGTCACAATAAAAAGCCTGATAAACATCATCTGTTGTCATAACAACAGATAAGGGTAAGTACCCTCCAGTCAGTCCTTTTGACAATGTCATAAAGTCTGGACTTATATTTGCATGTTCACAGGCAAACATTTTTCCTGTACGCCCAAAACCTGTCATAATTTCATCTGCAATTAAATGCACATCATACTGCTCTGTCAAAGCTCTGGCACCACTTAAATACTCTGGATGATACATATGCATCCCACCTGCGCCTTGAATGAGTGGTTCAAGTATCAAAGCAGCTATTTCTGTCGCTTTTTTCTTCAGTAGATTTTCCAAAGCTTCAAGTGCAATCTTTGCCGCTTCTATACTTTGGTCTACTGGCACTGCTACCTGCATGTTTTGTATAAGCAGCTGCTCATAGGTTTCTTTATAGAGACTCACATCTCCAACAGAAAGTGCGCCTATCGTTTCACCATGATAAGAGTTTGTCAAAGAGAGAAAAACAGGTTTACGTTTTCCTTTGTTCAAATGATAGTGATAACTCATCTTCAGCGCTGCTTCAACAGCCGAAGAGCCATTGTCAACATAAAATACTTTTGACAGTTTCGAGGGTGTAATATTGACAAGCTTGTGAGCCAATTCTACTGCAGGCTCATGGGTAAATCCTGCCAGAAGGACATGTTCTAGTGTATCTAGTTGTTCTTTTATTCTACTATTAATACGTTCATTGACATGTCCAAAAAGATTAACCCACCAAGAACTCACAGCATCTATATATTTATTGTCGTCAAAATCATAAAGGTATACCCCTTTACCAGACTTTATCGGTATAAGAGGAAGGGTTTCATGGTCTTTCATTTGTGTACAGGGATGCCAAATCACATCTAAGTCACGTTGCATAATTTGATTGTTTTTACTTACCATTATGGGACTCACTCTTTTTCAACTGCTATTACAAGTTTTATTTGGGTAAAATTATACAAATTTTTAGATAGAAGGTAGATGAAGTATGATTTCTTGGATGCAAAAACACAATAAATACCTCGTATGGACCATTTGGGTAGCAACAATCGCGTTTATTGGGGCTGGTTTCGTTGGTTGGGGGAGTTACAGTTTTGGAAGCAAAGCAGGTAATATCGCAAAAGTTGGAGATATTGAAATCTCACAAACAAAATTAAACATGGTATACAGCAGTATTTATAACCAATACAATCAAGCAATGAAAGGAACTCTTGACGATAAACAAGCAAAAGAGATGGGACTTGTTCAACAAGCATTTGCAAGATTGGCAACACAGGCTAAGATTCTTAACTTTGCCAAAGAAGTTGGCATTGTCGTTTCCGATGCAGAAGTACTAAAAAAATTAGAGTCAATTAAGTCTTTTCAAAAAGATGGTATTTTCAATAAAGAAATTTACGAAGCGTATCTAAAATCACAAAGACTCAAAGCCAAAGCATTCGAACAGACACTCAAAGAAGAGCTTCTCATCAAAAAGACAATGGCACTCATATCTGTTGACGCATTACCGTTTGAGATAGAAGCTATCTCAGCAGCAATGAATGTAAGCGATAAACTGGCGTATAAAGTATTGACACAGAATGATGTACACATTGTCGTGGATGATGCAAAAGTGAAGGCATTTTGGGAAATGCAAAAAGAGAACTATATGACACCACAAATGTATGATCTTTCCATAGTGTGGACACCAAGTAAAGATACAAAAGTCACAAATGATGAGATCAAAGCATTCTATGACACCAACAGTTTCAACTACACAAATGCCCAAGGAAAACAACTCACTTTTGATGAAGCAAAAGAGCAGGCAAGTCAAGATTTAAAACTTAAGAAAACAAAAAAAACTGCACAAAAAGCCTATATTTCATTTAAAAAAGGTGAGTTGACAGAGAGTGAAAAAATTACACTTCCAATGGGAGATTTAAAACTTACAAGCGATATTTGGAATGCACTCAAAGAGAAATCAGTAGGTGACATTATCAAACCAAAAATTGTATCGGATACATATGCAACTATTAAGATTGAAAATATTGTTCTACCTAGGGTTAAAACATATGATGAAGCAAAAGAAGAAGTAACAAAAGTGTATGAGCAACAAGCTAAAAAAGAAGCACTTTTGGCATTGGCAGAAAAGACTGAAAAAGAATTTAATCAGTCTACAGCTACTATCTCTGATTTTGTAAAATTAGAAGAAAATGTCAAGCTAAATCCATTAAATACACAAGAAAGTTTACAATTTTTACAAAAACTCTTTACATCGTCTAAAGAAAAAGGTATTATTAGCCTTAGGGATAAAGTTGTCGTTTATAAAATTATAGAACAAAAACTGACTCCAGCGGATGAGAATCAAACAGAATCTGTCAAACAAACTGTCAATACTCTAAAGCAAAATACATTTGAATCAAATTTGATTAAAGTGTTAGATAAAAAATATCCAACTGAAACCTATGTAGGAGGACTTACCAATTGAGTGACACAATTTTAGCTATAGATATCGGCTCCACCAAAATATGCGCTATCATAGCTGAGATTTCGGACATGCAAGAGGTAACCATACAAGGTCATGGCATTACAAAATCTCAAGGGATTAAAAAAGGTGCCATTACCAATATTGAACTTGCTTCAAAAGCTATCAAAAAAGCCATAAATGATGCAAAACGTATCGCTGGTTCTAACATAACATCTGCAACCGTTTCTATCTCCAATGCATATGCAAAATCTTTAAACTCAACAGGTATTGTCAATATCCCACATAAAGACATCTCTATTAAAGAGATCAAACGTGTGATGCAAACAGCACTTTACAATGCCAATGTACCAAACGAATATGAAGTCGTACATGTACTGCCTTATAACTTTAGAGTAGATGACCAGGATTTCATTGAAGATCCGTTTGGGATGAATGCTTCTCGTATGGAAGTAGATGTCAACATTATAATGACACAAAAATCAAACCTTTCTAACCTCAAAAAAGCAGTACGTTCTGCCGGTGTAGAGATAGATGGTATTGTACTTTCTGGATATGCTTCAGCAATTGCAACGCTTGATGATGATGAAAAAGAGTTAGGCGCAGCTGTTATTGATCTGGGAGGTCAAACTTCTAACCTTGTTATCCATACAGGTAACTCTATTAGATATAACGACTTTCTAGGTGTAGGTTCTAACCATATTACCAACGACTTGTCTATGGCATTACATACACCATTACAGATAGCTGAAAATGTTAAAATCCGTCATGGTAATCTTGTAGAGACTTCTAATGAAGTCATTGAACTTCCTATTATAGGGGATGAAGAAAATAGAAATGGTGTCTCTTTAGAGATTGTCCACTCTGTCATCTTTTCTCGTGTAGAAGAAGCATTAATGATTTTGTCAAAATCACTTGAGAAATCAGCCCTTAAAGAGCAGATAGGTGCAGGTATCATCTTAACTGGTGGGATGACAAAACTAAAGGGTATCAGAGAACTGGCACAAGCTATCTTTTCTGGTATGCCAGTAAGAGTGGGTTACCCAAAAAATGTAAATGGTCTTTTTGATGAACTTAAAGATCCAGCATTTTCAACGGTAGTGGGTCTCCTTCTCTATAAAGCGGGTAGGCATACACAATATGAGATAGATTTTCAACAAGAACTACTTCATTCAAAAACAATCCAAGAGGAGAGTTTGGTAGATATTAAGATTGGTGCAAGTACTCATGACAAAGAAGAAATACTTTTGCCACCAAAATCTAGAGAAAACAAAAAAACATCTGTTGCATCTGACGCTGATAACATCATTTTATTTGATGAGTTACCAGACTTAGGTAATGACACACAAAATCCGTTAAAAAAACTAGCCAACTGGGCAAGACAGCTTTTTTAACAAAAATAAATCAACTAAAGGGAGAAAAAATGGAAGAGTTTGAAATCGACATAGTCGAAACAAAATGTCATACAAATGGCGCAAAAATAAAAGCAATCGGTGTCGGTGGTGGTGGTGGTAACATGATCAACCACATGATTAGCGAGGGTATCACCAGTATTGATCTTATTGTAGCCAATACTGATGCGCAGGCACTAGATACATCTTTAGCACCATTTAAAATGCAACTGGGTCTTAATGCGACAAGAGGTCTTGGTGCAGGAATGATTCCAGATAAAGGAAGAGAAGCTGCATTAGAGAGCTTTGAAGATATTAAAGAGATGCTTGATGGTTCAGATATTGTCTTTATTTCAGCTGGTCTTGGTGGTGGTACAGGTACAGGTGCTGCACCTATCATTGCACAAGCAGCAAAAGAAGTTGGTGCACTTACTGTATCTATTGTAACAAGTCCTTTCAAGTTTGAAGGTCGTAAAAGAACTAAACTTGCAAAAGAAGGTCTTGAAGAGCTTAAACGTGAAAGTGATTCTATTATTGTGGTACCAAATGAAAAACTTCTTTCTATTGTAGAGAAGAACCTTGGTATCAAAGAGAGCTTTAGAATGGTAGATGATATTCTTGCTCAAGCTGTTGGTGGTATCTCAAAAGTAATTCTTTCCCATGGAGAGAATGACATTAACCTTGACTTTGCCGATGTAAAAACTGTCATGAACCACAGAGGTTTAGCACTTATGGGTACAGGATATAGTTCTGGTGCAGCAGCAGCGTACGATGCAGCAAAAATGGCTATTGAGTCTCCTTTACTTGACAATATCTCTATCGATGGTGCCATGGGTGTACTTGTACAGTTTGACATTCATCCAGACTATCCACTTAACGGTATCTCTGAAGCGATGGAAATCATCTATGACAGTGCAGATGAAGATGCAGATGTTATCTTTGGTACAACAACCAATCAAGACATGGAGATAGACGAAGTAAAAATCACTATCGTTGCAACAGGTTTTGAAGACAAGAATGCAGTAGTAGAGCCAACAGTAAAAAAGCAAGAGACACTTCTCAATGCAAATACATGTAACATCAATACCATTAGAAACAAAATGGTTGTAGGTGGTTACAATGGTGACAATGAAGATATCTTGGATGTACCAACATTTTTACGAAAGCAAATGGACTAACCTCTAAGCTTTCTACCCCCCCCTTTAGATAAAGAAACAGAGAAACTCTTCCTTCTCTGTTTTTCCTCCTTTTAACATCCTATTACACACCGCTAAGTATTAACTATTTTTTGCTATGATACTTCAAACATTTTCTTAGGAATTATTATGAAATATATCACAAAACTTTCAACATTCGCAGCCACTGGATTAGGTGCTGTACTTGTCACTGGTGTAACAGGCTGTACACAACAAACCCAAGAGCAGGCACAAGCCAAAGGTGCTTTTGTCATCATAGAAGAGACTACACCTGGTAAATACAAAATCAAAGATGAATTTCCAGCAGATGAAACACGTATCGTACTCAAACAACTCGATGGCATAGAACGTGTGCTCACACAGGAAGAGATGGATGCCCTAGTTAAAAAAGAGGCAGCTAAAATAGATGATGGTACATCAAACCTTACTAGTCCTAATGCGCAGATGTCTGGTGGTATGGGACTAGGTGAAGTACTACTTTCAAGTATTGCTGGCGCTATGATAGGTTCATGGATAGGAAACAAACTCTTTGGGAACCAAAATTTTCAAAACAATCGTAAAGCAGGATACAAATCTCCTTCCACCTACCAAAGAAGTAAAAAATCTTTTACTAAACCTAGAAAATCAAGTACTAAAAAAGGTGGCTTTTTCGGTAGTAAAAAAACCTCAAGTCGTGGAGGATTCTTCGGTGGTTAAATTACAAAAAACAACACCTCTTAGTACTGAATATCTAGAATCACTAGGCTTTGTCTGGCACACAGACGCAGATGAGAGTTCTTACATTTCAGATGAGCTTCTTGTTCTCTCAGAAGCAGAAGCAGAAGCCTATTATGAAGCTACCAATATACTTTATGATATGTATGTAGAAGCAGGAGAACATATCATAGAAAATAATCTTTTTCATGAAATAGGCATCCCTTTTAACCTTGTTGAAGCTATAAAAGAATCATGGGAAAATGATGTGCATTGGCATCTTTACGGACGCTTTGACCTTGCTGGAGGCATAGATGGCAAACCCATCAAACTTTTAGAGTTCAATGCAGACACCCCTACCGCACTCTTTGAAACTGCCATCGTACAATGGGCAATACTCAAACAAAACAACATGGAAGAGTCTAGCCAGTTTAATGCTACGTATGAAGCTTTAGTTGACAACTTTAAAAGACTTGTTACTTTAGAAGAAAATGTTTCTAACTTTGAAGAGAACTATGATGGGTGGAACTTCCTCTTTACCTCTGTCAAAGGAAACTCCGAAGAAGAAAACACCGTAAGACTCCTACAGCACATAGCCACAGAAGCTGGGTACAGCACAGAATTTGCCTATATCGATGACATAGAGTTTGACTCGGAGGAAGGTATCTTCCATAATGACACAAACTACGAACTGTGGTTTAAACTCATCCCTTGGGAAGACATAGCCCTAGAAGAGTCAGATTTGGCGATGTTACTCACCAACATCATTAAAAACCAAAAGGCTATCATTTTCAATCCAGCCTACACCCTGCTCTTCCAAAGTAAAGGACTACTCAAAATCCTCTGGGACTTGTACCCCAACCATCCGTTACTTCTAGATAGTTCATTTGAGCCACTAGAAGGACAAAAACAGGTCAAAAAGCCAATATTTGGTAGAGAGGGAGGCAATGTAAGCATATTAGACGAAAATGCCTCAGAACTCGAATCTGTAGATGGTGACTATGCCAACCATAAAATGCTTTACCAAG
>JALXBG010000069.1 GCA_026991605.1 Sulfurovum sp. | reverse complement strand
TTTTTTGGATTTTGGCTTGCCAAGTATGGTTTACAGGACAGTTATGATACCTATAAAATAGAGATGAAAGAGTCAATCTCCGGACTTTCTAAAGACTCCAACGTAAAATTACATGGGATAGATATAGGGCATGTGAGCCAGATGCGCATCAACCCGAAAGATATTAGTATAATAGATATCTATGTAAAAATAAAAGAGGGTGTGGTGATTAAAGAAGATATGTTTGCTACTACACAGATGATGGGTGTGACAGGTCTACTTTCAATAGAGATTCATGGTGGTTCCAATGAAGCAAAAACTTTACAGCCTACGGATAACTATATTCCCATAATCCCTTCAAAACCTTCACTTTTTAGAAAACTCACAGATAATTTAAGTGGTATGAGTGAAAAACTCAATAGTCTTTTACTGCAAAGTCAAAAACTTCTGTCGGACAAAAATATAGATACTTTTGGAAATATACTCAACAATACAGAGGTTATGACAAAAAAAGCTACTATGGTTGAAGACAAAGCTGTTGTTGCATTGGATGAAGCCAATGTCACCTTGCAGGAATTACGTGTAGCAATGGTACAGATAACCAATGATGTCAAACAAGTGCAGCAAGACTTTGCAGAGATTAAAAAAGTGAGTGTGCCAACCATTGATACACTGATGGAAACCAGTCAAAACTTTAACCGTGTCACACTGAAGATGGAGAAAAGTTTAGACCGTGGTGACTACAATTTTAAAAAAATGTTTGAGCCCGTCATTGTTGATGTACAGATACTTGCAAAGGAGTTGAGTGCTATGTCTAGAGAATTAGGAGACAATCCGAGTGCACTGCTCTTTAAGTCTAGAAAACAAAGAAGAGGACCAGGAGAATGAGAAAAATAAAACTTCAGTATATAGTGCAGTCGGTATTAGTCATGGTAATGGTTGGTTGTACACAGGCACCTACAATGCAAATCTATAGTATTGAAGTACCTAAGGTGTCGGCAATCTCTGCCTCACCTTATAAAAATAAAGTTCTAAAAGTAACATTTCCATATAGTATAAGAGAACAAATGACTGAAAAGATGAACTTTTCTTACAGTGACAGTGACTACGGTACTTACTTAAACTCTGAATGGTCGAACAATATGAGTAAACTTATGCAAGGTACCCTTATAGATGTACTTTCTAACAGTAAGCTCTTTAAAGCTGTTTTAGCAGATACAAGCACATTAAAAGAAAACTATAGACTAGAGAGTAATATCTTTACATTTGAACACAGAGTGAGAGCTAAAGACTCTTATGCTGATGTATCTATACAGTTTACTCTGATTGATGCTGATACAGGTAAATTAGTTAAAATTAAACGATTTTCATACACTGAACCAACACCTACGATAGATGCTAAGGGCTATGCCATAGCAACAAATAAAGTGATATATCGATTAAGTCAAGATCTGTTAGCGTGGATTATTAGATAGAGTAGAGACAAGAACGCTTTATCAAAAAGCATTCTTGGGGAGGTTGTTCATCTATTCGACAATCATTCTTGCATCTAAAGGTTGGATAGGCCTGTTATTGTTGTGATGCATAGTGTCATCATGAAATTTTTTAATTTGTTCTTTTGAAATGGTCATTGGCTGCTTAAGTACAAACCATCTTACACCTTCTGTACAGGGTGGTGTAGTGAGAGAACCATTAAAACGGTAGTAATGCTTGTCTTTAGGTAGAAGATCTTTTGCAATGCTCTTTAGTTTCAATGCTTTACTGTCTCCTTCTTTGTTTGGCATGTTTGTCCATATTTTTTCTAACTCTGGATTTGCTGCACCTTCTTTAAACATTACAGCAATAACTGCAATATCGCCATTTTTATCTACGTGAACAAAGTGGGCCTCAAGTGGAAAAGATTTTCCATCAATGTGGTTTTCACTAGGTGAGTGAAAGTGAAATTGTTTAAGTTCAAAGACAATGCCATCCACAGTAAGCGTATCTCCTGCTTCCATATTTACTTGAATCGTATGTCCATTGTCTACAATATTTTTTGAACTATGGCTATAATCTGGATTAAGAGGAGGTAGGTTTGCCTGCAGTGAATGTGTAATATTAATAGGTGATTGATTAAGTCCTACTCCACACTCTCTAAATTTTTTAGATAAAGTACCCCAGGTTGCGGGTGTATTATGCCCAGTGTATCCCCAATGCCCTGTATGTGCCTTTGTTTCATTTGCACTCAATTGTGTATTAGAAAGTGCAAGTGTTGCTACTGCACTAAGTAAAAGTTTTATATTTTTGTTCATGTTTTTCCTTTTAGTAATTATTTGTCCTAGTAAGTATAGTAGGTTTGAGTTTAAAGAATAAACCATAATGAGATAAAATAGCCTATTTCATTATAAATTTTGTATAAAATATTAGTTTTAATAAATAATTTTGATTAAAAATATTTTTTATTCTGATACTATTTTACTTTACGCTCAAAAAATATAGAATTATCATATAATATCATCTACTTAATATATAAAAAATGTATTTTTTATTCCATAATAGTTATGATTGTTATAAAAATAAGGATAAATTAAAATGACAAAGTTAATAATAAGTACATTGTTGGGAATATCATATTTGCATAGTGCAGATAGTGTTGCTGCAATGTTTGAAGAAGGTGAAGCATTTGGGAATATTAAGTATTACTATATTCAAACGGATAAGCAAAATAGTATCCCACATAAAGATACTTCTGCTAATGCAAACGCTATAGGCGGAACAATAGGATTTAAAACGGCATTTCTGCATGGTATAAGCGCACAAGCAACATTTATGACTACCAACGGTTTTGGTTTGAATGGAGCAGTTGATACATCTATTTTAGGACGTGATAATGGCGTACGTTTAGATAATGGTAATCCTTCTGGGAATATTGCTCAGGAGTCATTTACTGTATTAGGAGAAGCTTTTTTAAATTATAATTATAATGATTTTCTTGTAAATTATGGTCGCCAAGTACTAAAAACACCTTTGATTGATGCAAAAACAGTCCGCATGTTGCCTTCTGCTATACAAGGTTCGAGAGTTAGCTATAGTATGAAAAATCAAGGATTAATCTTCGAAGGAGATTATCTTACCCACTTTAAACAAAGAACTTCCAATGCCTTTATCAATATAGTTGAACATGCACTTGGAGCAAATACAAAAGCTATTACAGGAGATACTGAAGGTGACTTATTTGTAGCATCAATGTTATGGAAACATGATGATTTTTCTGCTTCAGTTTATGATTATTATGCAGACAATTTTCTTAATTCCTTTTACGCAAATATAAACTATAAAGGTACAAATGATAGCTATAACTACGATCTAGGTTTGGAGAGTATAATCCAAAGAAGTATTGGTGCTGCAAATACTAATTTGACATATGTAGGTTCTTTGACTGGTGGAAAAAAAATCAATACTGAGGCTCTCTCACTTAAAGGTGATATTCACTATGTAGAGAGTAGTTTTATGATGGGGTATACTTATGTTAGTAGTGATGATAATGTTCATGATAGTCTTGTATTACCTTGGGATGGTACACCTCTTTATACAAATATGATTACTTCAAATGATTTGTTTGTTTCAAATTATGGAAGAGGATTGACAGCAGATAGTATATATATAGGTGGTACGCAGTCTATTAAGTTTGCCTATAGTCAAAACTATGACTTTACAGGGGTAAAAGGTGTTAAAACAGTACTGTCTTATATGATTGCAGATAATGATAAGTTTACAAAGGGAAAACAGAAAGATTTAAATATAGTCCTAGCATACAAATATGATAAACATTTTTCTATCACATTGAAAGGGATTTTTGTAAAAAATAATACTTCAGCCAAGGAAGATGGTAGTATTTCTCAATTAGATGATTTTCAGCAGTATCGTGTGATTGCAAATTATACGTTCTAGACTTAGTTACACTGCGAATAAAAGCAGTGTAAGTTTTTATCGAGAAGCATTTTTAAAACGCTTCTAAAGCAACAGTCTTCTCTTCTTTACTCTCCAAATCTTTTACCCAAACCGTACTATTTTTAAGTTCGTCCTCTCCTATGAGTACAGCATAACGTGCATTTGCCTTGTCTACACCTTTCATATGGCTTTTGAAACCTTTTGAATTGTACTCTACCGTAACTTTTGTCTCTTTACGTTTTTTAGTGGCAAGTGCAAAGAGTTTTTCAACGGCATCTTCTACCATAGCACCAAGATAGATACCTTCTCGTGTAGACTCTGGCATTTTTACAAGTTCCATGATACGTTCTATCCCTATGGCAAAGCCTACTGCTGGGGTAGGTTTACCATCGAGAAACTCTACAAGTTTGTCATAACGTCCACCACCAGCGATGGCAGATTGTGAGCCGATGTCATTACTGACAAACTCAAAGGCAGTTTTGTTGTAATAGTCCAGTCCACGTACAAGGTTAGTGTCTACTTCATAACTAATACCTGCATTGTCTAGTAGGGCTGTGAGCTTTTTAAAGTCACTGTCACACTCTTCACAAAGGTTGTTAATGAGTTTTGGCGAATTAACTAAAAGGCTTTGACAGGTTTCATTTTTACAGTCAAGTACACGTATAGGATTTGTATCTATACGTCTGTTACAGTCAGCACAAAGTTCCTCTTTGATTTCTGTTAGAAAACCTACAAGATTCTTCTTATATGGAGGCATACAGGTAGTACATCCCAGTGAGTTTATCTGCAAGTCAAAGCCGATGCCGAGTGCTTCAAAGATTTGGCTTATCATAGTGATGATGGTAAAGTCTTCATAGACAGACTCTTCCCCAAAACTCTCACAGCCAAACTGGTGAAACTCTCTTAGACGACCTTTTTGCGGTCTTTCATAACGAAACATAGGTCCATAGTAGTAGAACTTCTGTTTCATAGGCTGACGGTCCAGCTTGGCATGTACAAAGCTACGTACTACACCTGCTGTACCTTCTGGACGCATACACACATCGTTGCCACCCTTGTCTTCAAACTGATACATCTCTTTAGAGACGATGTCTGAGCTGTCACCTACAGAACGCTTAAATAGTGCAGTCTCTTCAAGAATTGGGGTTTCTATATAGCCATATCCATAACGCTTTGCAATAGTTGTAGCAGTATCGACGATGAAGTGAAAACGTTCAGACTCTTCAAATGTAAGGTCTTTCATCCCTCTGAGTGGGTTTATCATGGGTATCCTTATAAAAGGTGTGTATGAACACACCATAGGGTTATTAAATTATGGAATTATAGCTCTAAATAGCTCAATATCTTTTGATGGATGTTTTCTATGCTGTTTGTAGCATCAACTTCGAGGTAGTCTATGCCTAGTTTTTGTAGACTTTCATGCATTTTATTTTGTACTGTTATGAGGTATTCCAACCCACGTAACTCTATGCCGTCAAGTTCTTTTTGAGAGGTTCTGAGGGTGAGTGTTTCCATATTTGTGACAAATAAAATGATTTTATCTGGAAAATGCCCATTAAGCGCAAACTTATTCAGTCTTACCAGTTCGTCAAAATCAAAGTCTCCATTGGCTAAAGCATAGCCGATGCCAGAGAGAAAACCTCTGTCTGAGATGACTACCTTGTGTTTGTTAGGTTTGACTACTTCTTCGTAATGTTCTGCACGGTCTGCAAGAAAGAGAAGGAGTTCTGCACGTTTGGAGGCGAGTGAGTCTGTAAGGAGTATCTCCCGTGCTTTTACACCAAATTTTGTACCACCTGGTTCTTTGGTAACAACAATGTCGTTAAACTTTTGGGCAAGTAGCTCTATTTGTGTACTTTTTCCACAGGTGTCGATGCCTTCAAATAAAATATACATTATTTTCTATACTCTTTTATCATCTCAAGTACAGTAGGGTGTAGCAAGTGGTCTACCTTTCCATCAAAAGGTAAAATGGAACGCACTACGGAGGAACTGACAAAGCCATATTCAAGACTAGGCATAAGAAAAATAGTCTCTAACTCTTTTTTGAGTGAAGAGTTTGCATACCCCATTTGTAGCTCATACTCAAAGTCACTGACTG
>JALXBG010000068.1 GCA_026991605.1 Sulfurovum sp. | reverse complement strand
TTTGACCATGACATAGAGGGTATGGACTTTGATGAGTATGTATGTAAAGTCTCTGTTGTAGGTGTAGGTATGAAGTCTCACTCCGGCGTGGCTGCTACGGCATTTAGAGTATTGGCAGATAACAACATCAACATACAGATGATTTCGACTTCAGAGATAAAAGTCTCTATGGTCATCGATGAAAAGTATGGTGAACTTGCTATTAGAACACTGCATGAAGCATACGAGTTAGACAAATAATGCAACAACTACTTAAATGGACACTTGACACCATAAGGGAAGAAGAATCCTCTTTTTCGTGGATGGAAGAGCACCGTTATGAGTGGGCACCACTTGTAAAGAGTGCAGTCTCTCAAAGTATTGAGGGAAAAACTGTGCTTGTTGTGACCGACGAATCACACAAATGGTTCGGAAAATATATTTTAAATGCAGTCAATGATTTACGTAAAAACAGACCTTTGTTACCCTTTTATCAACTCTCTGAGTGTTTTCCAAACCTTTCTAACTTGCACACCACAGATGAGATGCAACTTTTAGAAGATATGTTAGAGATTTCGTATCCTAACGGATATTATGTTTGGTACATAGGCAGGGGTGATCATCCTTATAGTAAACTGGCATATCGATGTGACAACAGTTTTTTATGGGTACTGGACGAAGAGGTACAAAATGCCTTTGCCTTGCGCTCTGCAGACCCTTTACTCGACATTAAACTTTTACAACTCTACAAGCTTTTTGACACCACACTCTCAGCAGCACTCTTTGGGGAGTTAGAGTTAGATTTATGAGATTGACAAGTCAAGTGGTGATAACCGCACAGATGGGCAAAACAATCGAAGATTTAGAAAAACTCCGTAGTAACGAAACCATCGTTGAAATTATCACTCCAGCTTGTGTGGGCGATACCGCGCAAGAAGATGCATTTACCCAACCTTTTGTACATAGACACATTACAGACAAAGTTTCATTTTCTGTCTCTGATGCCAAATTGGCTATAGAAAAAGCCTATATGGCAAGTGATGAGCAGACTATTATTGTACTTGCAGACAAGGCTTTTACGCCATTGGTGCAAAATAAACTCCTTAAAGTCATAGAAGAACCACCGAAAAATAAAATATTCATTTTAGTGACCGAGAGTAAATCTACGGTTTTAGATACGATTAAATCGCGTTTGCCTATCACTGTGCTTTCTGAAAAAAATGTTGAAGAGGTGTTGGCTTTAGATATAGGGCAGCTTTCACTCTCGTCTGTGTATGACTTTGTACAAGAGCATAAACGTACAGATGCTAAGGCTATGACACTTTTGGTAGAGCGTATTGTTAAAGAGGTGATAGCTTCCCAAAAGTATCATTTGGATGATAAGACGTTGAACTTGTTTTCCAATAGCTATACAGCTTTAGATATGGGGTCTCCACCGCAGTTTGTTTTGAATGCTTTGTTGTTAAAGTTATTGGCTCGTAAAAAACGGTAAAATATTTATATTTGTTTTTTTATGTTTCCTCTTAATTTGATGTGAGGCGTTGTGTCTCTCTTCATTTTTTTTAGAAAAAAACGAAGCAAAAAAAGCGTCATCCCTCTCAAATCGCTCCTCTTTCAAGGGTGTTCGGGATGACAGGCACGCATTCGCGTGATTAATAGAGAGAGGGTTTTTTGTATGCATATTTATAAACTTGGAACTATTGAAGATAAGAAAAAAGTACTTAAATCACTTGGGGTTGAGTCTGCTGGTGTTGGTATTATGGCTAAGAAGATGGAGTTGATGTATTTTTTCATCAAAGACCTTAAAACTCCTGCTGCAAATATACTTAAGCAAGATGCTTTAAGCATTGGGGCAGATTTGGCTGTGCCAGGTGGGGTGATACTTTGTAAAAAACCTCTGTATGACTGTATACTCATAGGTACGCGAAAACACATGGAGGTACTCTCCAAAAAAGAGTTAGCCCAACCTTTTGGACTTAAAACCGTTGCCAATGAACTTAAGAGATTTTTAGCGGTTAAAAGTAACACTACACAAATTATGGGTATCATTAATGCCAATGATGACAGCTTTTTTGAAGGAAGTCGCTTTCAAAAAGAAGATGCCATCTCTCAGATAAAGCAGATGATAGCTGAGGGTGCAGACATTATAGACATCGGAGCAGTCTCTTCCCGTCCCAATGCAGAGGTGGTGAGTGAGGTTGTCGAACTCGAACGCATCAAACCCATCTGCGATGCCATAGCTTCAGAAAAACTCTATGAAAAGGCTACTTTTTCTGTAGACTCATATAATCCTGAAGTTGTAGAGTATGCACTAAAAAGTGGCTTTTCCCTTATCAATGACATTACAGGCGCGAGTGATGAAAACATCATTAAACTAGCGATGAAATACGATGCCAAACTTTGCATTATGCATATGCAAGGTACCCCTCAGACTATGCAGAAAAATCCTAGCTATGACGATGTCATGGTGGAAGTCTCTGAATTCTTTGAAGCGCGTATAGTAAAGTGCGAAGCTTTGGGGATGGAGAGAAAAAATATCATCTTGGATGTAGGCATTGGCTTTGGTAAAACCTTAGAGCATAATCTTACACTTATTAAAAATATGGGGCATTTTAAAGTTTTTGGGTGTGAAGTGTTGGTAGGTGCAAGTAGAAAGTCGATGATAGACAAAATTATCCCAACACCTGTGGAAGAACGTTTGGCAGGAACACTAGCCATACATTTGAAAGCTGTAGAAAATGGTGCGAGTATTGTGCGTTGTCATGATGTGGCGGAGCATAAGCAGGCATTCGCAGTATTTGAAAAATTAAATTAAGAAAAGAATGATGACAAAACAACAATACTTAGAAAAAATAGAACAACTCAAAAAATGGGCACATGCCTACTACGTAGAAGACAATCCCATCGCCACAGATGAAGAGTATGACAAGCTTTACCATGAAGTATTGGACTATGAGACAGCACATCCTGATGATGTAGTGGAAGACTCACCTACGAAGCGTGTGGGTGGTGTGGTGCGTGATGAGTTTTCTAAGGCAAAGCACATCAAGCGTATGTGGAGTATGGAAGATGTGTTTACCACAGAAGAAGTACAAGAGTGGTTGGATAGGGTAGAGAAAAATGTAGGCAAATGTGACTACTTCTGTGAGCCTAAGTTTGATGGGGCTAGTATGAACTTGCTCTATGAAAATGGCAAACTTGTTCGTACCATCACCCGTGGGGATGGTGTCATAGGTGAAGAGGTGACAGACAATGTACGTACCATACGCTCTGTACCTCTTAGCATAGAGTATGATGGGCTTATAGAGATACGTGGAGAAGTGGTCATTCGTAAAGATGATTTTGAGATTATCAATAAAGAACGTCTCGGTGAGGGGGAAGCACCTTTTGCAAACCCACGTAATGCGGCAGCAGGAAGCCTAAGACAGTTAGACTCATCAGTTACTGCTAAACGTAGGCTTGTTTTTTACCCTTGGGGGCTTGGAGAAAACAGTTTAACCCAAAGCAGACTTTCGGACAAAATGGACTTTGTGTACAATCAAGGCTTTCTCAAACCACCATACTCAAAAGAGTGTAACACTATAGAGGAGATAGAAGCGTTTTATCAATTCCTCATCTCTAAACGTGATGAAATTCCTATGATGATGGATGGAATGGTCATCAAAGTAGATGATGTGCATTTACAAGAAGATTTGGGCTACACGGTCAAGGTACCAAAGTGGATGTGTGCGTACAAATTCCCAGCAGTAGAGAAAGTTACCAAGGTCAATGCCATTACTATACAGGTAGGGCGAACAGGTGTACTCACTCCTGTAGCAGAGGTAGAGCCTGTAGACTTAGATGGTGCAGTTATAGCTCGTGCTACACTTCATAACTTTGATGAGATAGAACGTAAAGGGCTGATGATAGGTGACTCTGTCATACTCATACGCTCTGGTGATGTCATCCCCAAGATAACCAAAGTGCTTACCGATAGACGTGATGGCTCAGAAAAACCTATCAGCCGTCCTACAGAGTGTCCTACGTGCCACTCTGAAGTGTTAGATGAAGGTACGCTCATTAAGTGTCAGAACCTTGACTGTCCAGACAGAGTGGTAAACTCCATCATACACTTTGCCAAAAAGGGCTGTATGAACATCGATGGCTTAGGCTCTAAGATAGTGGAACAACTTGTCAAAGAGGGTAAGATAAAAGACATTCTTGGGCTGTATCACCTCACTTACGAAGACTTAGAGGGTATGGAAGGCTTTAAAGAGAAGCGTATTAATAAACTACTTGATGCGATAGCCGACACAAAAGGCGTACCACTACACAGACTCATCTCTGCTATGGGTATAGAACACATCGGTGAGGTAGCAGGTAAGTCTTTGGCTTTAGAGTTTGGACTTGGCATAGTCGATGCAACATTTGAAGAGGTAGTAGCTATAGACGGCATAGGTGAAGAGATGGCGAACTCATTGTTAGAGTTTATGCGAGTGAATCATGATTTTGTCTTAAAATTGTTCGATGAGGTACAACCTACAGTAGAAGAGAAAGTGGAAGCTGTTGAGAATCCTTTTAAAGATAAAACTGTGGTACTGACAGGTTCTATGTCTGTGAGTCGTGGAGTGGTGAAAGAGATGTTAGAGAAGCTTGGTGCTAAGGTGAGTGGCTCGGTGTCTAAGAAGACGGATTATGTGATATATGGGGAAGATGCAGGGTCGAAGTTGACTAAGGCTGAGAGTTTGGGTGTGGCTACGCTTACTGAGAATGAGATGAGAAGTATGGTATAATACACATACTATACCCACATAAAGGATACACATGTCAGTTATCTATAATGAAAATGCCATTAAAAAAGCAACAAATGTGACGATTAATTCTGATTTGCTTCAAAAAGCAAAGGAATACAAGATAAATATCTCTAAAAATTTTGAAGCCTATTTGGCTGAGGTCGTTAAAAAAAGAAAAGAAGAAGAGTGGCTTGAAGAGAATAAAGAGGCGATAGATGCGTTTAATGAAAGAGTAGAAAAGAGAGGTCTATTCGGTGATAAGTATAGGAGATTTTAGTGGCACAGTTTGATGTATACAAGAACCCTGATATTTCAACAGTAGATGAATTTCCCTATCTTTTGGATATACAACATGATACGCACAATAGATTACGAAGCAGACTGGTGGTGCCATTGAGTCTGATGTTGAAGCCTATGACACATTTGACACCTGTATTTGAGATAGAGGGCAGAGATGTTATGATGTCAACTATGGAAATGACTAGTGCATCACCTGATATTTTTGGTGAGTTTGTTGTGAATATAAAAGAGCATCGAACGACAATCGTCGATGCTTTAGATTTTTTAGTGAATGGATTTTAATGAGACTAGACAAATACCTAGTAGACGAGGGTTATTACGAGAGTCGTAACCGTGCGAATGATGCGATAAAGGCTGGTAAGGTTACCGTAGATGGTAAGAAAGCCAAGGCTTCTGCCAAAGTAGATGAAAACTCTGTAGTGGATGTAGAAAATGAGAAGTTTTATGTGAGCCGTGCGGCTCGTAAGCTTGAGAGTTTTTTAATGGAGCATCCCATAGATATGAAGGATGCAGTGGCGTTAGACATAGGTTCAAGCACGGGTGGTTTTGCACAAATAGTGCTTGAAAATGATGTGAGCACATTAGACTGTGTAGATGTGGGTTCTGAACAATTACATATCTCTTTGCGACAAAATGAGAAGCTTTCTTTACATGAAGGTACGGATATCCGTGAGTTTCAGAGTGAAAAGCGTTTTAACCTTATTACCTGTGATGTATCGTTTATCTCTATTTTAAAAATAACCGATGATATAGATAGGTTGGCTGGCATTGGGTGTGACATAGTCATACTCTATAAACCACAGTTTGAAGTAGGTAAAGATGTGAAGCGTGACTCTAAAGGTGTGGTGCAAGACCTTGATACCATAGCTAGACGTAAAGAGGAGTTTGAAGCTGAAGCTGAGAGGCTTGGCTGGGATGAAGTGTATCAGAGTGAGTCCAAAGTGACAGGTAAAGAGGGGAACCAAGAGTATCTTTACCATTTCGTAAAAACGGATAAATAATTGGCTTACACTAACACCATACAATC
>JALXBG010000067.1 GCA_026991605.1 Sulfurovum sp. | reverse complement strand
CGAGAGAATTAGTACAAACAGAGTCTCCAGCAATGGACATCTTAAAAAGTTCAAATGTAGAGCGTATCATGTTTGATAAATTTGGTCCAGTACGGACAAAAGAACTTATGGATGCATTGGCAAAAGATGGGAAGTATCAACTTACATCAGATGAATTGGAAAGTCTGCGTGAAGATTTTGATGCATCTTTTTCTGATGATGCAGAGTGTGAAGCAGTGATAGGAAGATATGCTAAAAAAGGGTATATCATGGATCCACATACTGCCACATGTATGAGAGCATATGAAACCTTAAGAGAGAAAAAACTTAAAACAGTAGTCTATTCAACAGCAGAGTGGACAAAATTTTCACCTTCTGTCGCAAAAGCTTTAGGTCATGTTGTAAAAGATGATACAGAAGCTTTACGATGGGTAAGTGAAAATACAAATGTCAAAGTTCCAGCAATGATTGACGGTTTGTTTAAAAAACCAGTTATCCATACTGTTATTGTGAAAAAAGAATCCATAAAAGGAGAGATGTTAGACTTTTTATAGTTTAGCATAACGTAATGCCCAGAAATTATTTTATATTTTTACTTATTCCCTTTTCATTAGGTGCTATAGAAAATGTCAAGAAGTCTATAGATTGTCATATTGTAACAGGAGGTATTACAGAGTGTAGTCCTTATCAATCTACATTATTGTATACCCAAAAAGTAAAGTACGATGACAATAAAAAGAAACTTATTGTCTCTAAAACCCTTCCTGTACCTAAAAAGAAGAAAGTAAAAATTATTTCTGTAGCAGATATGATTGAAAAATATGTTAAAGTGGAAGAGTCTGTACGATTTAAAGGTACAGAAGAGACTATTCTTAACAAAATGATACAGAATATCACACAAGTAGATCAACATACTGAAGCCCCTACAACACATACTCCTGCTAAAAAAACACATACACTTGAAAGAATAAGAGCTAAAAAGACGCATACGCTTCAACGATACGTAGGAGACTATAAAATTGTATGTGGGGATTCTTTAAGTAAAATTGCATATAAATTTAATGTATCTAAGAAAAAACTGCAACATTTAAATCATTTAGGGGATGATGTGACTATTAAACTGGGTCAAAAGTTTAAAATTCCCTTGCCTCAAAAAATGATTGATGCCATTGCAAATGCTAAATATACTGTAGATACAGGAGATACATTACTTTCTGTGGCAGCAAAGTTTCATCTAAATCCAAAGGACTTAGTCGAATTTAACCATATAAAATCTAGCACAAACATACAAAAAGGAAAAACATTAAAATTGCCACTGCCGTATGTGTTAAAAGAGCTGGAAAAAAAGAAAAAAGAGAAAGCAAAGCAAAAAAAACTTGAACAAATGCGGTTGGCTAAACTCAAAGAAAAGAAAAGACATGTAAAAATGCTTCGTGTCTCAGGAAAAAGAAAACTACGTGTGACTGCGACAGCATATACTTCACATAGACGACAAACTGATTCTACGCCGTTTATTGCAGCGTGGAATAACCATATAAAACCAGGTATGAAAATTCTTGCAGTTTCGAGAGATTTAATTACACGTTATGGTCTTAGAAATGGTACAAAAGTGCGTATTGGTGGACTTCCTGGTCATTATGTCGTACGTGATAAAATGAATAAACGTTACCGTAGACGTATCGATATCTATATGGGATTGAATAAAAGAAGAGCCTATCGTTG
>JALXBG010000066.1 GCA_026991605.1 Sulfurovum sp. | reverse complement strand
TTGAGCCTTTAATTAATATTTTTTGGATTATAGCACAAATACTATTTACATTTAAATTTTTTTAGGCTATAATCGCACTCCAATTTTAAGCTAATGCTTAGATGAGGTATGGATGCGCGGGCGTAGCTCAGCGGTAGAGCATAACCTTGCCAAGGTTGGGGTCGACGGTTCGAACCCGTTCGCCCGCTCCATAGAAATGAAAATTTCAACAATAATGGTGCCAATATGCCCGAGTGGTGGAATTGGTAGACACAGGGGACTTAAAATCCCCCGGTCATTGCGACCGTGCCGGTTCAAGTCCGGCCTCGGGCACCACGAAAAACTTAAACTTTAGTATGGAGTCATAGCCAAGTGTTAAGGCAACAGCGATGCAACGCTGAGATCCCTGTGTTCAATTCCAGGTGACTCCTCCAGTATAAAATTTTGGAGCCATCGCCAAGTTGGTAAGGCCGTAGATTGCAAATCTGCTATTCACCAGTTCGAGTCTGGTTGGCTCCTCCATTAACAGATGTCTTCTTAAAAATTGGCAAAGCCAATCTTTTAATTCATCTCACTAAAGCTTCACCTAACGGTTCAGAAGTTTTATAAACTAGATTTTATCTACATTTAGATAATATTCTATTCTTCAAAATGTCGGGAGATGTCAGAGTGGTCGAATGTGCCGGTCTTGAAAACCGGTGAGGGTAATACCTCCGGGGGTTCGAATCCCCCTCTCCCGGCCAGCAAATAGGCACTCTAAGCCGTACTGTCAGCTGATTTGTCAGTAAACAACTTTAAATCCCTATCCAATTTCAAATGTTCACCTTTTATGTATTTACCATAATTTTGAATGATCATCTGTGTTGTAGTATGTCCTACAATTTGTGCAATCTGTAGAATACTCAGATTACTATTTTTTAACATCGTAACGATGTATGTATGCCTTGTAGCATAAGGCTTCCTGTAGGCAAGTTTACACTCTTCTAAGAGCTTATGCCACTCTCTATATCTGTTCTCACCAAATCTACCTAGCCTTGTACCATCTTGGCGACTAAACATCCATAAGGAGTTAGTAGGCTTTGTTAAATATGGCAATAAATCATCAAGTATTGGAACTTGCCTAATACTACTTTTAGTTTTAGGTGTTGTCACTTTCCCCTCAGATATTGACCTTTTCACATTGATTACTTTTTTCTCAAAGTCAATATCACTATACATGAGTCCTAGTATCTCTCCAGTTCTCATACCAGTGTAAAACCCTATCGCTAAATAGAGCTTTAAAAACTTATTTGCCTTGGCAAATAGAAGTCTTACTGCTTCTTCAGAAAAAGGTTCTACCTCTTCAGGTTGGTGTGTAGGTAGCTTTAGATTGTAGGCTACGTTATGATTAACAACCTCTTTATCTATGGCTATGTCAACAACACCTCTGATACTTGTCAGATAGTTACGAACCGTTTTAGGTGTTCGTGTAAACAACATATCTCTCGTCCAGTCTTTTATATCAGACTTTCTTAGTAGATCTATTTGGATATCTCCAAGAACTGCGTTAATCGATGCAACGTGCTTAACGACTCTATTATATGTTTTTAAGTGTGTTTTATCACTAAGATATATCTCACTATAATATGAAAAGGTCTTAGGCTTTTCTTGGGATAACTCACCTCTAAGTATCTTCCCTTGAAGAGCAGGAATCACCTCTTTTTTTACCAATGCTCTGTTTTGTGGAGTGTCCTCTAGTCGTGTACTCTTTTGTATGATTTTGCCATAGGCTTCATACTCCAGATACAGTTTTCCGTTGGATCTCCTGAACATTTTTACCATTATTTACCATCCTCTCCAGTAGACAATGGGCATGGCTAGGATACCATATCCAAGATTTCTTTTGCTTTGTCAGAGAGATTTTGATTTTCTACCCATTCAATTATTTTAGATACTTTCCAGTCAAGACGCTTCTCTTTTGGGAAGTAGTGAATACCCTCAAAAAAGAGTACTTCACGGTTTTTAAGAAGATAGTCGCCGCTATAGCCTATAAGTTTTGCCATGGCATTTGTTTTTAGATAAAGTGTTTTATTTTGCATTGTTCTTTCTCCTTTTGTATGATCTGTTCGCCTTGAAAATATAATATCCACCAATAAACATAAAGACAGTACTGATAACTATTTTTTCTATAGAGTTAAATCCTATATAGCTCAATGAAATAACTATCAGAACAGCACCAACAATAGTTTCACTCAATTCATGGATTAGTTTTTCAATATTCATATTGGATTATCCTTGTTGTATTTTGCTAGATCAAGAGCATACCCCGCATCTTTGCTTATCTGGTAAAGGTAAGGTTTATATTTTTCACTAAAACTCTCTTTAGGAGTATATACGGTAGATTGAGTCATGCTAGGGTTCATCCTTGTTATTTTCTTGTGCTTTATACTCTGTAGGAAATCTTTTAGGTTCATTATTTTGATTTGATGACGCAGACATACTAGGTTTAAGGTCTAAAGCTTCAGATGCCATGGCACCCATGACTCCTGCTGTGGCTTTTATAGTGCCACCAATAGCCGTTTTTGCCATAGAACCCATACTGGTACCACTATTACTGCTCGTGATAGGTGTATTCATGTTTTCTCCAGCACCTCTACCTGTTCCTCCACCTGAACTTGATTGTGCTGAAGAAGCATTAGCGGAAGATGTTTTACTGTTAAATAAGGCTTGAGTTTGGGATTTTACGCCTGAAGCTATATTACTGGCACCTTGTCCAACTGAACCTAGTGCAGCAGAAGTACCTCCTTGTATCATACGTTGACCCATGTTGTCATTACGACTGCCAAACCCAGTAAAGAATGACTCAACTATGTCATGAATGGACTTAGATAGTGCATATACGATAATTACAAAAAGCATGAGATATATCAAGGACGTATCATCTTGATTGTTAATGCTGTCTTGAGAGTACTTTATTACCGCACCAATAATCATCCCAATCAATAGCTTTTGCATCATGACTTCAAATGCCATCTTGAATAAGTTTGTAATACCATTGATTGACCATTGTCTTGTGTGTTGAAATGGTGCAAATGCGAGTGCAATGATGTTCATATATAAAATGAAATGAAACTTTACAATCGTCATAACATACTCCACTGCTATCATCGCGATGTAATATGAAGCTATAAGGGATAAAAAGAAGAGCATGATAGCCTCACCTATATCCCACATACTAGAATGTGATACAGCATACTTTAAAAGGTTTGTAGCTTCTACTATCATCGTTCCAACACTTAAATTAGGAACACCTGCTGCTGCATTTGCACGGTCTGCAAGGGTAAGAAAAGAGTTAAGCCATTGTAGAAAGTATTCAGGTGCACCTAGTGCTGCCCAAAAGATACCCGAAATCAACATTATTTTTCCTAGGGTAACAGCTATACCACCGATTTCAAGCTCATTTTTGGCTGCCATGGTTCCTAGCTCAATGGCTACCGTCACTGCTGCCAAAAAGAAAAAGATACGTTTGGCTATTTGCTGAAAGGTACCTTCCCATGCTCCAGCTGAAGATTTGAAACCATCGATGATTTGATCTAACATACCAGGGCTAGTATCTGCTGCGATAGGTGCAGCATAACTTAGTATAGGTAACACTAGAATTAAGAGTACAAGTAGTGTTTTTTGATATTTATTTTTCATAATAAATCTTTCAATATTTATAGTTATATTTTGTGGAGTCTATGATCTCTCCATGTTTCCTATTGGCACGAAAAGCATTTTTACACTCTTCTTCTTGTGCTGCATTAATGCTATTTATATTTTTACACTCTTTGAGTTTTAAAACACGCTCTTTAGGATGCTCTTTGTAGTATTTTTCAGTATGGATTGACTCTGTGCAACCAATGATAAACATAATAGGTATGAGTAATAATAAAGTGTTCATTGTGTCAACCTAATATTTGTATTGGTATTCAGTAGAGTCTAAAATCTCACCACGTTTACGTGCTGCCGTCGATGCATCAATCATCTCTTGTTTGGCATTTTGTTTAGCAATAAATGAAGCTTGTAATTGAGTATTAGCCATCATGACTTTTTGAATTTGCTTGAGTTGGTTAATTGAGTGCAGTCCTATTTGTGATGCTGCTTCCATCGCGGCTTTTTGACCTACTGCTGATTTAGAAAAGCTTTTAAGCTTATCCATGACGGCATCATCATCTTGCATTTCATTCATCGATAAATTTAATTGCTTGAGAGAAGCTTGAACAGTATCACGAGTACCTTGATTTAGATCTTTATACATTTGTTCATAATCTTTTACTGGAGTATCGCCCTTTACCATATTTTGAAATGATGCATAATCTTTAAATTTGTTTTTAAATTTTGCTTCATAGTTAGCTGCTGCGTAAGTGATTGACTCTTGGAAGTCCACTATCTCTTTAAGTTTATCTACTTGACCTATAAAGCTTAACCAATCTCTAGGGCTTAACTTTTCTAGGTTTACTCTCATGGTATTCAGTTGTTCTAGTTGTTGCATTGTTTGAGTGAGGTCTTCTGTGTATGATAAAGCTCTATCTACCCCATCTGAAACCATTTGTACTATCTGTGTTGGTTCTGTTGCTCCAGCAATCGCACCTGATGCGTTTGCCCCTGTTGTTAAAAGCAGAGTTGCTAAAACGGTTGAACTTATTGTTTTTTTGAGTAGTTTAGTCATTACTTAATCCTTTCTGTAAAAAATTGATATCAAGTTTTAATTGTTTGTTACTCTTATTAAGAGCTTTGCAGCTCATACCTAAGAATCCAGAGTCAGCTTGCAGACTATGACACATAGCGGTTTCATAGGCATGTCTCTTCTTAAGCCTCTTTATGATTTTTTTCAACTTTTTTTGTTTTGACATATCTCTTTCCTTTTTGATTTATTTGTAAAATACTTTCTCTGAAGTACTTTATCAATTAATCAATAATATCGTTGACCGTTTCTTTTGTGAAATGATTCCCAGTATTCTGCTTCTGAGGTATAATCATTGATTGATTTTGGGGTAGAAGAAAACACTTCATTAATATGTAAAGTAAGGTCATGTTGCTTAGCAAATTCTTCTAACAGAGTTCTAAACTCATCCGTTAAAAAGGTATCTTCCATTTTTAGCTGCCAAGATTTTGTATTTTTTACCCAACGCCATTTATTGGTAAATGTCTTCGATGATGGGACAAGAAGTTTTATTTTTTCACGTAGCATGTAGGTATTGCCAGCAATAAAAATATTAACCATGATTTTCCTCCTTGTGTGAGGGTATGATTTTATTTGGATGAGAGTACAAGTAAGTCCATACTTTTTTTGCATCATCTCCAGTAAGATCTTTTTGGGAAATCTCATTATGTAGATATCCTGTACTTGAGAGACTGATGACAGTATCTTTTAAAAATCCAGGGGCACCTTTTATGAGTGGCGTATCTAAATATTCATTTTTAATTCGTGCTCTAAAATCATTAAAAGTTTCTCTTTTTTTAGAAGAAGAGATATCTTTAGATATTTCTTCTTGATGGTTAATTGATGGTTCAAGGTGTTCACTCTTGTGAACAGGGGTGTTCATTGAGTGATTTTGAGTAGGGTTCACTGAGTGAATTTGTAGGTGTTCACTTGGTGAACCTTTAGATTTTCTATATGCATCTTCATATTCCGTAATAAATCTTTGTCGTTCAGTTCTATTTTGTATTACATCATCATACTTTTCATCGATATTTGCTAAAACTTTTAGTTTAGTTATTTGTAGAAAATACATACTGCTTGTATCACTTCCATTTACTCTTTTACGTTTATCACGCTTTAGGAGGTCAATAGTTTCAAAAGCACGTAGAACATAGGTTAAATTGGTTTTACCTACGGAGCATTTTTCTTTCAACGTATTAAGACTAGGGTAACTTACTCCCTTATCATTTGAAAAATCGCATAAGGCAAGTAATACTAATTTTGGTGTTGGTTTATATGGTGCTTGAAAAGCTAAAGTCATTAGTTTTATACTCATTTAACTTGCCTGCGAAGCTACATTACTTATATTCATTGCATAATAATCTAATATCCATGTTTTTTTGTAGATTACATGTCTTCCATTTTTTGTATATTTAATTCTTTTTTTAGAACGTATATAGTTTTGTGTAGCTATTTTCATTTGAGGTAAATCATGAAGACCATCTTTCCAGTCTTCTGGGCTTATCCAATTATCCATAATGTCGCCTTTTTTGTAAATATTTCTAAATAATTGTAGTATATTCAAACTTATGAATAATTGAAGTCTATACAAAAAAAATGTATTTTTTGGTATAATTTGTAATTAATTCAAAAAAAGGCGACACTATGCATAAAGATTTAATAGCTAAGATTTTAGGAGTTACCGTAAAAAGTGTTTATAATTATGAAAAAGAAAATAGACTCGTATTAAATATATTCAATAATTATATGACTGATGATGATGCTAGAGAGTTAATAGAAACTGGCAAAATTTCTAAATTTGAAAATGAAGCAACTAATACAAATGATAATGAACTCCTAGAAAAACATATAGCTTATGAATTAAGACATAAATTATATCTTGATACAGCAAGTAGTTTTGGAAATTGGTTAGGACATGTTGTTGGTATGCCAGTAATTCATAAGGCACTTGAAGAGATTGCTAAGAGCAACTATACAAAGTCTGATACAAAAGAGAAGATTTTGAACCAAATAAAGGGCATGGAACTTTCAGGATTGTTTAACAAGGTTTTTGAAAAAGCAAATAAAAATGTTGCGAGTAGATATATTGACAGAAATCTATCTGAACTTGAGTGTTATGTTTGGGTAAAGCATAATGATATTGTTACTTCATACAATAAATATTGGGGATAAATTAATAAATGGTAGATACGAACAACACAACAAAAAGACCTGGAATGAAAAGACGAAAGAACATTATCTATGTTGATGCTGCAACATTAAAAGGTAGATTTCAAATAGGTTTGCATGATAAAACAAATAAAACTGAGCATACGTTAGAACTGGGTAAATCTGTGAAAAGTATCAATGATGCTGAAACGTGTGCAGTACTTTATGGTCTGATGTATATACAAAAAAGCAATAATTCAAACAGACATGTACTTATGAATGACTGTGAGGGTGCAATACTAAATACAAGGCTTATAGAACTGGGTCAGCTACTTAATACCAAACTTATATGGATACCTAGGGAAATTAACGAAGCAGACAAAGTAGCAAAAAGTAAAATTAATAAAAAGAAAAAAGTATGGAGAAACCTTAACTTTTTTATGAAGCTTGTGTTAGGTGATGCAATGCTTGTAAAGTCCACACAAAAATTACCAACGGATGCAATAGTAAATCATTTATCACCTATAACAAAGACAATTTTTGAACAAATTCAAGAACATAAAGAACGTTTTCCTATGGGTATGTCTGAGTTTGCTCCTTTTGTATCTGCTGCATATAAAAAAGTTAATCTAACAGTTAAAAAAGGGGATATTCAAAAAGTTCGAAAAGAATTGTGTAACAACAACCTCTTAACCTTTGATAATAAAATTATTACATTAGTAGAATTGAATGAAGTGTAAACCCTAAAGTTAGGGTATAACATTCCCGATTATTGAGGAATTTAATACATCAAATAGTATTTTTTCTATAAACTTTTGAACGGTGGACGCGAAGCGTAAACAGCTTACTCAATCTTCACACGATGACACTTGAGACAATCAAAAGGTACTTAGAATTAAAAGACAAAGTGCGAACGCTCTTTTGTTACAGGGCAGCTATTTACCCAGAAGAAGTTTTTAGAAAGTAAAAAGCTTACCACTTACCCATAAACAGCAAGCGTCGCAGACATTAAGATACCGACCGTAGGAGGTATCTAATAACGTGACGTTAGTCACCCCTTATTGGTGCGAAGCACCTCCACTGAGCTTTGATTGAACCTTATAATTGTATCGTACGATACAATAAAATATAAAAATTGACCGAAGGTCTTTTCAAGCCGATAGGCTTGTAAATTTAAAAACTTCATTTTTTTAGGGTTATGAACTCAAAATATCGGCATTTTGTCCATATATCATGCTAAAAGAGTATGTTTACCCCACATTTGGGCAAGTTTTTATTATATAGTCCTTGATTTGGTATAGTTTTTATAGCCCATTGTCCTAGATTTGGTATAGTTTTAGATTGATAACCCTTGATTTGGGCAAGTTTTGAGGCTTTCCCTACGGGTCGGGCTTGTATTCTCTTTGAGAATGAGTACATGGTACTCACCAAAGGTACTAATCCCTAAGCTACTTTTTTGAAAATCTTATCGGCGGAAGTCGTATTTTAGGGCAAAGCTCAATTTAACTATGACCTTTTATCCGTGAACTATGCCTACTTTTATTATTGTATTTAGGCATATTATCGTAGAAAGGTAGGCATATCATGTAATTGCCCTTGAGTCCCTCCCGCCTCATTATTGAGGATGTAATACTAACTTAAGTCACTTATTTTGATAATAATAGACGTACACATAGGCAAAACTCAATTTAACTATGACTTTTTATCCGTAATTATGATCTTGTATATTCGTTATCTATTTATTGGAGTAGTTCCTCTACGGAGGAACGCTATTTGCATCCCTTGGAAGTTCACAAAATCAGATGAATAACTTGCCGCCCACGTATGGGCTAAATTGATAGCAGCTAAAGCAGCCATAAATTTACAAGTAATTCACAAGAGTTTTGCTATGACGCATTCGCTAAGAAAAAAGCTTATCCTACGTTTTGAGTTCTTTTCGTGCAAGGCACTTTGTTGCAAGATTGCATACTGAGCCGTATGTATTTTTGCATTTATAGGAAGATAGAGTCTTCTTTCTTTTTTGAAGTTTCTTTAGCTGGAGGAGTTTCTTTTTTTTGTGCTTTGTTAATCGTTGCTTGTGTTCTTTTTGACATTGGGTCTTTTTTGATATGCCTTTTGATAAATGTTGAAAGTACTGGTTGGCTTACTGTGACATTTTGTTCTTCTTTGAGGTACTCAAGTATAGAAGCTTGAGTGGCATCATGTTCAAGTAGTAATTTTATATCTTTTATGAATGGTAAAAGCTTTGAACGCTTTTTTTTGTTTGAGTACTTTTCAAGTATAGAGTTATTCATTGTTATCCTTTTCATTACTGATTAAAACGTAGCATTCTATTTTTGAAAAATAATCATTTATATAATCATAAATAAATTCATGACATGAATTTTGATTTGAATTTATAAAATTCAGAAAAAGTTTTTTCGTGTTATCGATAGTAAGGATTGTTTCTTGCTCTGCAAAACTTTGTACTAGATCTTGCAGAGAAGTTTTTTCATGTGTATGTAAATTTTTGACCATTCTTTTAGCAGAGTAAAAAGCCTGATCAAAAAGGATATCCATCATGCTATTTTCTTTTTCTTTTTTAACAATATAGTTTTGTATAAAACTGGAGAGAGCTGGATAACTTACTGATACATTTTTTTCTGATAAGTAATCCAAGATTGCTTTTGTGGAAGCATTATGGTTAATGAGATATCTTATCTCTTCCAGGTAAGGATAGCATATCGGAATTTTTTTAGTATTGGTAAATTTTTCAAGTTCTTTAGTGTTCATTTTTTCAGTATAGCAAATTACGTCTTAAATATCTATATATAGTTATTTTATACTACTTATATAGCAATAGTATATTACTATATAGCTAGATATCTATTTTATAGTCATAAAATAGTTTATTTATAGTAGCCTATAGTTTTTCTATCGAAAAGCCATAGGCACTTATTTGGTTCACACCTGACGCACAACTGCTAAAGCATTGTACAAATAAAGTCAAAAATTGCATTTTTGGTTAGCCTAAATCGGCGAAAAAGAGCAAGAATATCCAATGGAATCTACTCTTTTAGAGGTAGGGTACTGATAAAAGAGTATATGAAATTATCAAACTATGGCATATCTGAGGTGATGTTTTTTGCTAAGTACATGTACGGTACTATACCGTATAACATTTAGGAGAGAAGAATGACAAAAGAGGAAGAACAAGAAATAGTTGATGAGCTTGGAATTGAAAAATCACCAATGCTTGGGAAGTGCGGTACGTATAGAATGCCTGATCGTAACCCTGAAGTAATTACCACGCCATCTAAAGTGAAAGACACTAAGAAAATATATGTTGTAGAGTACCCAGATAAGGTGAAAAATACTTCTACTGGTACAGGTGGCGTATTTGATGGTACAACATATGATATACCTCTTGAAACACCAACTTTTTTTAGTGTGCAGCACGACTAAATATGTTATCTATCAATGAGATTATTGATGAAGTCAATACAAACCTAGAGGATATCGCTAGATCAGTGGTGTCTAAAGAAATAGACAAAGAAACCGATAGCCTCATTCATCAATATAAGCAGCAATTCTTTGCAGAGCTTGACTCTCCAGAGCAGCATCAACCTAATTGGCATCAATGGGGTATCATCACGCATACAAGAAACTTCATGAAGATGTACGATAATGAGGTGAAACAGCACCTTAAATCGTGGAATAGGCTTGAAGCCATAAAGGAACACCTTTCGGAACAAATCGACGGTATTTCCAAAGCTAAGCTCATTTATCTTGGTATCTTACTGCATGATATTGGAAAGTTTCAAAAAAACTATAGTCAAAAGCTAAACTGGAGAGTGATATATACTTTCAATAAACATGAAGTTTATTCTCAAGAGATCATACAAAATGACCTTTATCCTTTGTTACATGATTACTATGGACTTACAGGCAAACAAATAGAATATATAGCCATGTGTGCCAGGTATCATTTTGAATTAGGCTTTATACGTGAGATTGGCAAAAAATCTAAGTATGGTTATGGTGCTGCATTTGCTAAGTCAAAAGAATTTAAAGATACTGTGCTTGATGCATTACCATCATTTGAAGAATATAAGATTGAGGTAGGAGTACTTTTTTTAGCAGACTCTTATGCTAAAACAGATGTTGCTTTTAAAGATAGATCAGATAATGAAATTTTGGAAGATCTAAAGTACCAGGATCTAAATCCAAAACTTATACATGCAGTGAAACAGAAGCCTATCAATCTTGAGATTGTCAAGAGTTATTTTGATGTGTTTTATAGGGAAAAATAATGAATATAGTTGAAATAAATCTTAATGATGACAAGAAAGTTTATATGTCATTTACGGAATATCAAAAAGAAAGTTTAGTATTGGTAGATACTAAAAAGTTTTTAGAGCTATGGAAAAAAGACAATAAACATACTGATTTAAGTCATGGAGATGCAAAGGTATGGGAAAGTGATTATAAATATTCTGAAGCTGCTGATGGCTTTTCACATGGGTTAGAAAATCCTGTACCTTTGGCTAATGTTTCTATTGAGTCATTTATTAAAAGTACACCTATATATACCAGGGTTTTTTTCTTTTTTAAAAATATTGCTTATTATCAAAAAGAAAAAGTAGAATATTTAGCAATTGGGAATGGGATAACGAGAACAATTTGGTTACTTAATAATGGTGCAAAATGTTTTCCAGTTTTAGATTACAATATAACTAGTAGAGATAGACTAAAAGAACTTGCAGAATGTAAAGATATGCAATACATTGATAAACATTTTAAGGAGGAATAATGACTGAGTTTAAATTTTTAGATAGTATTAATAGTATTAAGTTGATACCAACACTTTATCTTTTTATGATTCTATATTTTTTTTCTATCGATATAATTACTGCTAAATATTTAGGTTATGCTGCCAAAGATATTTTTTTATTGATAGATATTCAAAAAGTAATATATACAACATCCATAATGTTATTATTTTTTAGTATTATTGGGTTAATAGTTAGAAAATCTTTAATTGCTAGTATAGCAGTTGTATTTATGTTTACTATATTATATGCACCAAATTTTAACTTTAATTTTGAGGATGCTTTTAAAATAGTGGGTGCAGTTTTTATGTTAGTGGTTATTTTAACTTATGATTTAGGTAATAAGTTTATTGAGTACTTTGATGATAATGAACTTAAAGGTAATGGTATACGTATTTTTGTAAGTTTATTTCTTAGTCTAATTATTTATTTACAAATTGATAATAATATCAAAAACTGGCAAGGTTTTAAATTTAACAACGTAAATTCTAAGGTACAATTAAAAAAATCGATAACAACAAATATAATATTTGAAACTAAATCATTGAATCCTATCTATTTACAAAGTTTAAATCAATCCCTAAAGGTTTTTGCAAACCAAAATATTTTGAATAAAATTTCAGAACAAATTTTTGAAAAGAAAGCAAATAGTAAAAAATTCCTTTTAGTACCATCTGACAATTTTCAGTTTAAAAAATATTCAATTACTGTAAATTATTATGATGTAGGGGATATAAGAAATATTTTTATTATTAATCCAGCTACTTGCAATACAAATGAATGTGAATTGCATACTTTAATCGTAAAAAGAAGAAACAAGAATGACGTAACGAAAGGTTATAATTTAATTTCGATTTATACTAAAAAAGTATTATTAGATGTGGCACCAATTCCTCGACCCAAGTTTTTAGATAGGTAAATATAACTTGTCGTTGTGCACTACATATATCGATGTTTACCATATTGAATAAAGCTTTTACAAAAGCGTTCCCAGTCATGCAGATAAACATAATTTTCACCATCGATAAAAGCCATAGTTGAGCCTACATGAGAATCTTTGAAAAATTGAGCAAAAGGTAACTTTTCAATATCACTAAGCTTTACCCCAGGTGTATAGAGATCAAGACTGAAAAATGTTTTATTTTCTTCAAATTCAAAGAGTTGTCTCATGCCACATCCCATGCATTGGTTTTACGCCATTCATCTATATTTTTTCTTGCACGTTTGGATCTCAATCGTTTAAGATATTTTATGTAGTGTTGCATAGATCTTGTTTTGCATCTATAGCTTTTTGCCCTGGAGAAACTACGCTTTTTCATCCAGCACCTCAAAATAGGGCTTAATCATTTTGATGCTTTCGGAGTCAGGATCTTTTTCTATAGGGAAGAAAGCATTAGCCTCATAGAATTTGATTACTTGTTCTTTGTTGATGGCATCGAGCAAGATAAATCTACCACCTAGAGATTTTTGAGACTGATCTATGATTTCTATGGCATCATTAAGGATATACTCTCCTATCTTTCGTGGCTCAAACTTATCTGATTTTCCAAGTTGTCCTATGAGAAAGCAGGGAATGGAAGCCACATCATCTTTGTATCCATCAAGAAGCTCTATAATTTCTGAAGAGATGCTATCTGTATGCAGCGTACTGATTGTAATGGTAAAATATGCAGCAACCTCTTGGGTAGTATTATCAATGTAGAGGTATGTACGAGATCTAAGATTTTTTTCAAAAGTTACAGCTTTGTCATGGAGAAAATCTTGAAGATCTGTATTTCTGGTGCAGCTAAACGTCCTCAGTAGTCTTTTTACTTTTCTATTGGAGTCTGCATTTTGTATAATTTCAGAAAGCGGAAATAATGAGAACGACTCATCGAACTGTGGACGAGTCATTGTTTAGTTTAGTATAGCAAGATCATTGATAGAGAGTTTTCTATCAGATGTTTTTTTAAGCTTGGTTGCTCTTTTGGAGTCAAACGCTTTGACCTTTTTTAAGCTTTTTTTGGAAAAAGCTTCAAGGACAAGTTTTTCATTCTCTGGTTTAAGTACCATTGTTTCTAAAAATGCTTTTGTCATTTCAGATCCTTTTCCTTTAGTTTGAGTCTATTTTACAGTTTTTTGGTAAATATAGCAAATCGTAAAAAGATTAGCTATTATATTTTAGCTTATTGGCAATTATATTGGTATAAGTTACGATAAGATACAAGATGGCTATCCATACACTAGTAGCAAATAAAAATAGTGCAAAAGCTTTTCCATCGTGACTTGCATTAAGCATTATGTCGGATTCAAAGAAAAATATTAATCCACGAAAAGCAACAGCTAAAAATAGCCCAAGTCCCAAAAACCTTACCAATAAATCTCTAAGTTCTATTAACATAATTATTGTCCTTTTTGTTTGTATTTGATAATTATATCAAAAAATCTGTAGATATTTTGTAGTGTCAGCTAAATTGTCAGTAAGTAACGCCCATTATCTACTGACATTTATATTTTTTTAGATACAATAAACCCTAACAAAGCCCTATATTACGGGGATAGGGGGCTATTTCCTTGCTAGCCATCCGAGGGGTTCGAATCCCCCTCTCCCGGCCATACTTTTTAAATCAAAATTCTTACAATTATAATTTACTCAATATACACGCTATAATTATATACTTCATTGTATCAAGGATGTATATGTCAGAAAATATTGGAAAACTACTTTTACGGGTGATGCTTGGTGGGATGCTTCTTTTTCATGGAGTGGATAAGGTTTTGCATGGGATTGACTTTATAAAAGGATTTATACAGGGGCAAGGATTGCCTGAAATTCTTGCATACGGTGTCTATGTGGGAGAGATTGTTGCACCATTATTTTTAATACTAGGGTGGAAAAGTCGTATTTGGGCGAGTATCATAGCAGCTAATATGGCGGTGGCTATCTATTTGACACAAATGGGTACATTTTTAACTTTAGGAGCGCATGGTGCCTGGGCACTTGAAGTGCCAATGTTTTACTTTGTGCTGGCTTTGGCAATAGTCTTTCTTGGTTCTGGGAAATATGCAGTGTTAAGAGACTAGTACATAGGCAGTACACACAATTTTTGTATAGTTCCTGAAAAATATAAAAGGTAAATAATGCAAAAAATATTTTTATTTCTTCTTGTGACGTGTATAACTTTTTTAACTGCACAAGATTTCAAACCATGGAAACCACAAATAGATAAATTAAGTTCATTTGAAAAACATGTGCTTATAGACAAAGGTACAGAGAGAGCTTTTTCTGGTAAGTATGTACATACAACTAAAGAGGGCGTGTACAGATGTAAAGTATGTGGTGCAGCACTCTATAAATCTTCAGATAAATTTGATTCGCATTGTGGATGGTCAAGTTTTGATGATGCTATTCCTAGTGCTATAAAAGAGATACCCGATGCAGATGGACGACGTATAGAAATTACGTGTGCAAACTGTGGTGCACATATGGGACATGTGTTTAAAGGAGAAGGCTTGACTACAAAAAATACACGCCACTGTGTAAACTCGATTTCAATTACTTTTGAAGAAAAGCATAAAAAACTGATGGAATCGGAGAAGAAATAATATCAGTCCTTGTTATTTACCATCCATTGTGAAAATACATTTAAGTAGTTCCAAAAACTTTGGATGTTCTCTTCGGAACTGAGTTTGTTCTTGATGATAGGTTGCAATGCCTCTTCAAAAGTAACAAGCCAATGTAATCGTGCATTGGGGGTGATACGAAATGGTGCATGTCTTCCCCTCATTTGTGGGGCACCTCTAGTTTGATTAAAGTATGCAGGACCTCCACAAATTTGTATGAAAAAGTCAGCCGAGTGTTGACCTGCGATTTTCATCGCTTCTTTGTCTTGCGGAAAAATATCTTTAATAGGACTTTCATAAAGCCTCATATAAAATCTATCAAGCAAATCTCTCATACCTTGTTCTGTAATGTTGGTTAAAAATGCTGGGTTTGGTTTAGTAACAGGAGGGTTGATACCTTCTGTAAAAGGGAGTATCGAAAAGTCTAGTGTTGAGGTACCAAAAGTCATTGTAGGCCTTTTAAATTATAAGTTTCCTAGCGTTATAGCATACTAATGCTTAGCTGTAAACTATTTACAACCACCAGATTCACAACATGAATCAGAACTGTCTACAGCAAAACTATTTATATACCCACAGGAGAGACACTCATAGCTAAGTAACTGCGGTCCAGAGCAACCTCCTGAGCGTTGATCGGTGAGTTCTATGCTATCTTGCTTGCATCGTGGACAAAATCCTCTACGTATGCTGTCTAGTTCCTCTTTCTTCTCTTTGAGGTAGTAGATATAAGCAAGGACAGACCCTATGAGTATGATGAATAAAAATGCGAGTAGATAAAAATCCATAGAGAGTCCTTAGGTAGTAAAATTTTTAAGCTCTTTTACCTGTTTCTTATACTCAGGTAAATACTGGGCTACACATGCCCAAAAAGCTTTTTGATGATGTTTATGTTTTATATGTGCGAGTTCATGTATCACAATGTATTGTATCACATCTAAAGGAAGTTTCATCATCATGGTATTGAAACTCAAATCATTTTTTGCAGAACATGATCCCCATTGTCGTTTTGTTTTCCTAAAGGTTATTTTATTTGCCTGTACACCCATAGTCTGAGACCATTTTTCTACTAGTGAGGGGATATAGTTTTTGGCTTCTTCTTTATAAAAACTGTCTATGTGTCTTTGGAATATTATTTCATCATAGGTAGCATAATACAGTGTGAAGATATCTCCATCAAATGTAAGCTTTGTTCTTTTTTTCTCATACTGTATAAGTTTCAAAGGATGAGACTCTCCTAAAAAATAGAGTTCAGCCTCTTTTGTAAAGTTTACATTCTTTCCTTTTTTAGTCTCAAATCTTTTACGAGAGCTTGTTATCCAAGAAGCTTTTTTCAAGAGAAGTTGTTCTATCTGTTTTTGTGATATTTTAGGAGACTTGATGACAAGCTCACCTTGCTCATTGAAAGTGAGATAGATATGTTTTAGTTTAGGGTTTACAATATGTATATAGTGAGGGAGAATAGACATAGCTAAGGGAAGATTAGTTTACAATCTTCCCATGCTTATAGGTGACCTGCTTATTGACAGTCCCATCAATGTTGTACGCTTTTGCAACACCATCTTTGAGCCCATTCACATAATGATAAGAAACCATTACATCACCATTTGGATAATATGCATATTGCTCACCATGTTGTCTTCCGTTAATAAAGGTATATTTCCAAATCACACGACCCTTTTCATCAAAACCTGTCTCAATACCGTCTTTTACACCATTATGTATGGTAACAGTTGAGGTTACGTTGCCATTATATCCATACTTTTTAAGAAGTCCATTTTGTCCTGTATCATCATCCATAATAAACTCACTAGAAATTTGACCACCTGTAAAATATGTTTTTTTTACCTCTTTGCCCATGAGGCTGGGTTCATTACATCCTGTGAGTAAAAGAAGTGTAAAAATAGAGAGTAAGAAAGAGAGTTTTTTCATTGTGTTACCTTGTCATGTAAATATTGGGCTTAGTATACTATAAAATTCTTTGGATTTTTAAATGATAATGTTAGATAGGAGGAAATAGTATTTCTATGGCTGAGAGGAAGGGATTCGAACCCTCGGTGAGTTACCCCACACAGACATTCCAGGTCTGCACCTTCGACCACTCGGACACCTCTCATTATAGGACGTAAAATGAACAAAGTTCATCTTTACTACGTTTCAATACTAAAGTATGACTTAGAAAAAAACTAAATTTTTTTCTGGTCACTGGGACAACTTCAGCAGTTGGCTCATACGACTAGTCGTATTAAGGAAACTTCAAAATATATTTTAACGTAAACAATAAACAATAAATAAAAGTAAGTATTGAATTATTGGTTAGAGTTGTAGTACCTCTCTCCAGATACCTGCGGCACCCAGTAAAGGAAGGTGGGCTGCTATGTTCCCATCCTGACCCGTTGTCTTCCAGTACCGTTGCACAGGTCTAAAAAGAGGCGAGGGAATTTTAGCCAAAAATAGCTTAATAGTAAGGCGTTTACTCTTCTTCATCATTGATGACTGACCACTCGTCAAAGGGTAGGGCTTCAAAGTGTAGTTTTTCTATAGTGTATTCATAAGCATTTGCGACAGTGATGATGGTGACTTTTTTGATACCGTATTTCTTGTAGAGGCTAAATTTATTTTGTGATTTTACCCAAAGACTCTCCTCACTCTCAAAGGGTGCGGGGATGATAAGTTCATCCTCCTCTGTAATGTAGCCATGTATCCCTAGTGTCTGCACCCCTATGTGATGTTTCATAAGTGCAAGGGCAATCATGGTATCAAATTGTAGGATAAAGGGTTGTCCCAATGTGAGGTATTTGGCAAAGGCAAAGTCAAAGAGGAGCATTTTTTTACCAGACTTCTGATATCGATCATCGATGAAGAGTATGAGTTTCTCTTCGGTAAAACGTTTGATGGTTTTGTAGAGCCAATCTTTTGAAACTTTAAACTTCTCCTTGGCAAAAGTATATATCTGATGGGTTGTAAGATGTTTTGTGTGATGTTGTGCAAGTAGCAGTAATAGTTTTTGTTCCTGCATATCAAATGAGCTTTGAAAGAATGTTTTCATCGCATGCTGGCTATTTTTTTGTGAGCGCGCAAGAAGAGGGAGAGTTCCTGAACGTAAAAAATGGTTAAAACCACGATTTTGGGCTGAGCTGTTTTCGAAGGCCAAGAACTCTTCATAGTCTAACGGAAATAATTCTACATCTAAAAAGTTCTTGTCATTCATAGGGATGCGTGTTACGAGAATGAGTTGTATAACGTTTGGAAATGTAGTGAGCATGCCTTCTTCATAATGGTCTAAAACCAAAAGTTGAATGCTATGTTTATCTATATAGTGTTGCAGCGTAAGTGTATCTAGTGTGTTGAAGATGAGGTTTGGATCTTCCAAGTCTATGTAGAGTACTTGTTCCTGTACATCTTGAGAAAGATAATCTAAAATCAGAGATGTTTTCCCTGCCCCGCGTACACCATAGAGGTTTATATCTCCGTCTGTGGGAAGATGAGATTTTCTAGGGACAAAAAAGTCACTGTTTGGTAGTTGGTTTTGGTAATATTCGAGTAATTGCATAGCTAAATACCTATATTTTTCCTTATCAAAAGGAAATATTTTTCACTATTGTAGCAGTTTTAGGGTTAAAAGTATTGCACCTTTCAAAAACTTTGGGTATAATTCGCGTTCCTAAATTTATGTTAGAGGGTTAAATCCCTGTGTTTAGGCACCTTGGCATTGCCATGCTAACGAGTTCTTTAAAGGGTAAATATGGAAAAAATTAGATTAAAGCTTAAAGCTTACGATCACAGAGTGTTAGACAGATCAGTTGCTGCTATTGTAGATGCAGTTAAACGTACAGGTGCAGAGATTAGAGGGCCAATTCCAATGCCAACTAAACTTAAGCGTTATACGGTTCTTAAATCACCACACGTAAACAAAGATGCGCGTGAGCAATTTGAGATCAGAATTCACGGAAGAATGATCGACATCGTTTCGGCTACTTCAGATACTATAGACTCACTTATGAAGTTAGACTTAGCACCTGAAATCGAAGTTGAAATCAGATCAATGGACAAGTAGGAGTAGAGAATGGAATTTATTATTGAAAAAATTGGTATGAGCAGAACTGTTGATGTACCAAGTGTTCCAGTTACACTTTTAAAAGTCATTGAAACGAAAGTTTGTGAAGTGAAAGAAGACGGAAAAGCACTTGTTGCATATAACTCAAGCAAAAAACTTAATAAGAGCATCGAAGGTCAGCAGACTAAATTTGGTGTATCTAAAGAGTTTAACAAATTTATGACTATCGAAGTTGCTGAAGGTACTGAAGCTGGTGATTTAAGCACAGCGATACTTTCTGAAACTACATTGGTAAAAACATCTTTAGATACTAAAGGTAGAGGTTTTTCTGGTGGTATGAAACGTCACGGATTTGGTGGTGGACCTGCGTCACACGGACATAGATTTGGTAGACGTATTGGTTCTATCGGTAATGCTGAGTGGCCTGGACGTGTTCAAAAAGGTAAAAAAATGCCTGGACAATACGGTAACACAAAAACAACTGTAAAAAATGATGTAATCTCATTTGATGCTGAAAACGGCATCCTAGTATTAAAAGGTTCAATCCCTGGACACAATGGTGCTAGAGGATTAGTAAGGATAGTTAAATAATGAAAACAACAGTAATTAAAACAACAGACCTTCCACAAGCATTTTTAGAAGT
>JALXBG010000065.1 GCA_026991605.1 Sulfurovum sp. | reverse complement strand
TGTTCATGTGGTGAGGCATTCTCCATGTTCCATCTGCATCTTTTACAGGCATTGGTAATGTCAATTTGTAATGTGTTCTTCTTTTTGCTGCTCTTGTGTGACTCACACGTCTCTTAGGTACTGCCATGTTATATCCTTCTGTTTAATATTCTATCTCAAAGTCTTCATCATTCTTGTCACATTTGTCACAATAATGATATGTCCCTTTGAGTGCGTTAATTTCGCTCTCTAATATGTACAAAATATCAATTTTGCCATCTAAAAACTCAATTATATCTAAATCATCTTTATCTTCAGAAACCAAATCGCTTAGTTTAAGTGTTAGTTTTGAGTCAACATTGTAATCATATGTGTCGCCACATCTGTCACAATCAAGCTCAAGATTACCACTTAATACTGCATCTAAAGTTACTTGATGATAACCACTTTTTCTCAAAGTTCCCTCAAGCAAAATGCCCTCTGAACTTAATTCAATGGGTTTTGCTGTTGAACCTACCTTATCAAATACAATTGTCATAAGGAATACTCCTTAAATTGTATTAGTTAATCTCTCTTTGTGCAAAGAAGAAATTAATTTCGTTGATTGCATTTTCAACAGAATCAGAGCCATGTACTGCATTAGCATCGATGCTGTCTGCAAAATCAGCTCTGATAGTACCCACTTCTGCTTCTGCAGGATTTGTAGCACCCATAAGGTCTCTGTTAGTTTGCATTGCATTTTCACCTTCAAGTACAGTTACTACAACTGGACCAGAAATCATGAAGTCAACAAGATCTTTAAAGAAAGGTCTTTCAGCGTGAATAGCGTAAAATGCTTCTGCATCTACTCTACTTAGTCTGATTTTTTTAGTTGCAGCAATTCTAAGATTAGATGCTTCAAATCTAGCCAAAATTTGACCTACAACATTTTTTGCTACTGCATCTGGTTTAATGATTGATAATGTTTGTTCCATACTTATATTCCTAAGCGATTATTTACTTCCACTAATGTGCCAATAATTACAAGGCAATAACATTATGAGGATAGTATTCGGGCGGAATTTTACCTAAAAAAGTATTAAATTAAGTTGAATTTTTTGTGAGGGTACTATGTGGAAGCAGAGACTGCCGTTGGCAGTCTCTAAAAGAACGTAGAGACTATTCTTCTACTACTGATCTATGTGCTTGTCTGTCTTCAATAGAGATATCATCTCTCATTGGCATTTCAGCATCAGCATTTTCACATACATATGCTTTCTCATCAAGGTAGTTTTCACCTTCACAGAAGTGTGCTTTATACTCTGCTGTAAATGGAAGATCCCAAGTAATACAGTCTTCCGTTGGACATGCTTCCGCACATGCTGGAGAATCAAAGTGTTCTACACACTCAACACATTTATCAGGATATACATAGTAGTACTCCTCACCCGTTGGATTATCATCCTCATCTACGATTGCTTCTACTGGACATTCGTCAATACATGCTGCACAGTTGATACAAGTATCACCAATAATTACTGCCATTTTCTTTCCTTTTATTTAAATATACCCAAACTATAGCTAAAGATTTTTAAAAAATACTTTAAAAACTCTAAAATCAATGTGCAAAAAAGAGGCATTCTCTTTTTACACAATTAAAGTCCCAAATATCTTCTAATCTCTTCAACTCTTGGTGTTTTTTCCCAGGTAAAATCTTCATCTTCACGACCAAAATGTCCATAGGCTGCTGTTTTTTTATAGATAGGTCTCAGCAAGTCAAGTTCTTCCATAATACCTTTAGGTGTCAAATCAAAAAGTGCTGCTACACAGTCAGTGATTTTTGCTTCATCGACATTGGCTGTACCATGCGTATCTACATAAATTGAAACTGGCTTTGCCACACCAATTGCATAGGCTATCTGAAGTGTTGCTTTTTCACATGCACCTGAAGCCACTAAGTTTTTAGCCACATATCTTGCCGCATATGCAGCAGAGCGGTCAACTTTTGTAGGATCTTTACCAGAAAAAGCACCTCCACCATGAGGACAAGAACCACCATACGTATCTACAATAATTTTTCTACCAGTAAGTCCTGCATCCCCTTGAGGTCCACCAATCACAAAACGCCCTGTTGGATTGATGTGATACGTGATATCATCATGCATGAGCTCTGCTGGGATGACTGCTTTAATCACCTCTTCAAGTACAGCTTTTTGTACTTGTTCCAAAGTGACATTGTCATGGTGTTGCGTAGAAACCACAATCGTGTCAATTGACACTGGTTTCCCATCTACATATTTCACAGAAACCTGTGCTTTTCCATCTGGACGTAAAAATGGGACAGTACCATTTTTACGGACTTCTGCGAGTTTTGCAGTAATTTTATGCGCTAGAGAAATAGGCAAAGGCATAAGTTCAGGTGTCTCTTTACAAGCATACCCGAACATAAGTCCTTGGTCTCCTGCACCGATTTCACCATCTTCTTGGTCTACACCTTGATTGATATCTGGACTTTGTTCCCCTATACCATTGAGCACACCTGCACTACGGTAATCGAACCCATACATAGCATCAGTATAGCCTATCTCTTTTATCACCCCTCTTGCAATCTCTTGCATCGGTGCGTACGCTGTTGTTTTTAGTTCTCCTGCGATAACACAAAAACCATTGCTCACTAACGTCTCACATGCCACTCTAGCTTGTGGATCTCTTTCGATGATATAGTCTAGTATAGCATCTGAGATCTGATCAGCCATTTTATCTGGATGACCCTCGGTTACTGATTCACTTGTAAAAATGTATTGGTTAGCCATTTTTTAAATCCTTAACTTTTTTTGTTCACTGTCACTGAACTTAAATAAATATCTAAAAGATACTTATTTAAATCCAATTCGTAGGGGTAAACCTGTGTGTTTACCCTTTAATTCCAAAGGGCATTTTAGCTTTCAACTCCAAAGGGCAGACACATAGGTCTGCCCCTACGATATTCTTTTTGCCAATTGTTCAGGTAAGAGTCCTAAACTCTCTTCAACCAACTTCGTATTACCATGGGTAATAAAAGCATCATCATACTCAAATGAAGTTAATGCAACATCTTGTATCTCATTTTCACTCAAGCACTCTAACACGGCAGAACCTACACCGGCTCTTTTTACCGAGTCTGAAAAAACAAACCATCTTTTATACTTTTTGCTAAGAGTCACTAGCATCTCAACATCTAGTGGCTTCACAAAACGTAAATCTAAAATAGCCACTTTGGCTTCGACAAGCTCAGCCACCTTTTGTGCACGCCCTACACCGTTACCATACCCAATAAAGAGTATCTCATCACCCTCTTGCAATAAAACAGATTTACCCAATTCATACGCTGGACTTTCACAGTCCTCTGCTAAAAAGGCTCCTCTTGGATACCTAAAGGCACAAGGATGGTTGTACTCTTTTGCAAATGCCATACAGAGTTTCATTGTGCTTTCATTATAAGGAGCAAGAAGTGTCATGTTAGGGATACCTCTCAAATAAGAGATGTCAAATGCTCCTTGGTGCGTCTCTCCATCTTCACCTACAATACCCGCTCTATCCATCGAAAATGCTACACCCAAATCCATCAGGGCAATATCATGTATCACCTGGTCAAAGCCTCGCTGTAAAAAGGTGGAGTAAATGGTACAAAAAGGTTTAAACCCCTCTTTTGCCAAAGGACCCATAGATGTGACTGCATGCTGTTCAGCAATGGCTACATCCCAAAAACGTTCTGGATATTTCTCCATCACTGCTGTCATGCCCGTACCCGATGGCATAGCTGCTGTCACACCTACAATTTTCTCATCTTCATCTGCCATTTGCACAAGTGTTTCTGAAAAAATAGCTGTTGCCGCTTTGGCACCATCTTTTTTAGGTGCTATACCGGTTTTAAGATCAAAAGCACTCACACCATGCCAATGTTCCTTTGTACCTTCTGCTATCTCATAACCTTTACCCTTAGTAGTTTGAGCATGGATAATCACAGGTTCACCTAAAGCTTTGGCAACTTCCATCGTCTCTATCAAAGATTCAATATTGTGCCCATCTACAGGCCCTATATACTTGATACCCATCTCTTCAAACAAAATACCTGGGGTAATCAGTTTAAAAGACTCTTCAAAGCGTTTTGCCATATAGGTGGCACTTTCAGGGAAATGCTCAAGTACTTTCTCAACCTTGCCTTTAAAGCTTTGGTAAAAAGACCCTGCCATCGTTTGAGACAATAGCTTTGAAATAGCCCCAATAGGTTTAGCAATACTCATTTCATTGTCATTTAAAATGATGACTACAGGATACTTTCTGTCTCCAAGTTCATTGAGTGCTTCATAGACCATACCAGCAGACATAGAGCCATCGCCTATAAATGCTACAGGCACTCTATCTTCTCCTTTTAAAGCTATCGCTTTTGCAGCGCCTACAGCAAGTGAGATAGAAGTAGAACTATGCCCTGCAACATAGTAGTCATACTTAGACTCTTTGGGCTTGGTGTACCCACAGATACCATCAAACTGACGAAGGGTATGAAACTCTTCCCAACGCCCGGTGAGTAGTTTATGTGCATAGGCTTGATGACTTACATCAAAAATAAAAGGATCTTTTTCTACATCAAATACTTTATGCATCGCAACAATCAAGTCTGTTGCTCCCATAGTTGAAGAGAGATGTCCACCATTTTTACTTACAGTCTTAAGTATCTTTTGTCTAATCTCGTCTGCAAGAGCTTCTAACTCTTCTATGGAACGTGCTTTTATGTTCATCATCTTACCTGTCTTTCTAAATATGCCGTTATCAGTTTTTTAGTGAAACCAATCTGTTTATCATCGTATGAAAGTCCTAAATCATCGGCTAAATGTTTTAGAAATTTTTTTGTAATTTTAGTCATACTACCATGCATCTGCTTAACATGCATAAAATCATCCAATACAAAAGGGCTCACTTTCACTTCAGATGCTTTTACCACAAGAACTTTTTTCAAGAAATAACTTCTAAAAAGTGTTTAAAGAAAATATCATTTTGTTTGGCTGTACCTACAGTGATACGTATTGCATTCATACCATACGAAGTAAGGTTACGTATGATAACACCTCGTTTTAGCAGAGCATCTGCTATCTTTGTCGAATCCATATCATCAGAGAATAGATAAGTAATGAAGTTTGTATAACTCTCAATATATGCAAATCCATTCTCTTTGGCAAAGGCTTCATAACGTTGTATCTGTTCTTGGAGTAAAACAATCGACTCCTTTACAAAAGTTTCATCTTTGCACGCCTCAATTGCAGCTGCAAGTGAAAGTGTAGAGATGTTAAACGGTGGTCTCATTTTGTAAAGTTGCTCTATCATTTCACTATCTGCGATACCATACCCAACACGCATACCCCCCAAACCATAGGCTTTGGAAAATGTTCCCAAATAAATGACATTTGGAAAACTAAGAATGTCATTTGGCTCCATAGCATATTTGCTGTCTTTTGCTGCGGCATACTCCATATACGCAGCATCTACAACGATAAGCGTCTCTTTATCTACCGAATGAATGATTTTGAGTACTTCTTCTTTACTTGTAGCATCTCCCGTAGGGTTGTTCGGTGTACAAAGGTAAATAATCTTTGGTGTATGCATCTGGTATGCTTCCATAAACTCATCATATCTGTGTTCATAGCTTGCCGTTCTATATATCTTAGCACCCATCTGTTTTGCATATATTTCATACATAGCAAAGGTTACAGCTGACATAAGTACAGATGATTTTTCATCTAACACAGCACGGGAGATAAACTCCAATACTTGGTCTGACCCTGCTCCGATGATAATGTTACTTTCATTCACTGCATACTTTGAAGCTAAAGCAGCCTTGAGTTCAAACATAGAATCATCAGGATAAAGATGTGCTTTTCCTGCATTATCGATGATAGCTTGTTTTACTGCCGGACTTGTCCCTATAGGGTTTTCATTGGACGCAAGCTTGACCACATCTTCTGGAGCAATCCCAAACTCACGTACCACCAACTCTATAGGCTTACCTGCCTCATATGTTTTTATATTTTCAAGTACTTTATTAAATTTCATTTCAATTTCTACTTTTTAATTTTTTAAACGTCATCAGTTTCACGTACATACGACCCTAAAACTTTAATCTCATCTTTTAACTTCTCTAAAATCGGTTTCACATTTGCATCATCTTTATGTCCATGAAATTCGATAAAAAAGATAGATTCACCTTCAACAATATGAGATTTAATCTTTGTTAAATTCACACCTGCCTCTTCAAAGTGATTCAAAAAATCGACCAGTGAACCCGGTTTATTTGAGAGCCTTACAAGTAGTGATGTTTTATCATCTCCTGAAGGTGCATTTTCAAAATTACTAATAATAAAAAATCGTGTTCTATTGTTCGTGTTATCCTCGATATTATTAAAGCGTATAGGCAAGTTATAAAGTTTTGCTGCAATAGCAGGACAAAGCGCAGCGGCACTCTCATCTTGGGCAGCAAGTTTTGCAGCTTTTGCTGTAGATTCTACAGGAACCAGCTCCACATCATCCAAGCCTAAGTCATGTAAAAACAGACGACACTGTCCAAAAGCAATATCTTTAGAATATATTTTTCTAATCTGCTTAATATCTTCACTCAATGTTGCAAAGGCAAAATGTACATCTATCATTACTTCTGCAATAATTTTAAGACTATACTCATCCAAACAATTGATCGTATCACTCACAATGCCATTGGATGAGTTTTCGATAGGTATCACACCAAACTTTGCAGTACCCTTATCTACTTCACGAAAGATGCCTTGTATCGATGCCATAGGAATATATGCTGACATTGCACCAAATTTGCTCTCTGCTGCTTGGTGAGTAAAACTGGCTTCTGGTCCTAAAAATGCTACACCCTCAGGGAGCTCAAGATTACGGGCCACTGCGAACATCTCTAAAAAAAGTGCATCAATAGCAGCATCCGTCAGTTTACCATTTGACTCTTTATTTAGCGTTTTAAGACGGTTTAAAATAGCCTGTTCTCTCTCCGGACGATAGATAGGTGCACCTGTTGTGTTCTTAAGTTCACCTACCTGATGTACAAGTTCCATACGCTCATTATAGAGCTTTAAAAGTGTATCATCAAGGCTGTCTATTTGTAATCTTAGCTCGTCCAAAGTCATATCTGTCCTTTACTGTTGTAAATACTCTAATTCTAATCTAACCTGATCATCGTATGTTTCACGTTTACGAATAAGTCTGTCTTCTCCACCTTGCAATGCTATCTCTGCTGGTTTTGCACGCGTATTGTAGTTAGATGCCATGGTAAAACCATATGCACCTGCAGACTGTACGACAATAATATCATTATGTGCCAACGCAGGAAGTGGTACATCTTTTCCAAAGAAATCTCCACTCTCACATACAGGTCCTACCACATCTGCAGGTGTTTTATCACCCTTTACTCCTACCGATTCTATCTTGTGGTAGGCATTGTAAAGACTAGGTCGAATAAGATCATTCATCCCACCATCTACGATAACAAAACGTTTTCCGCCATTGTTTTTCTCATACAACACTTTGGTGAAAAATGCCCCTGCATTAGCTACCATGTAGCGACCAGGTTCACAAAGCAGTGTCACATCCAAACCTTTTGTTGCTTGGAATATTGCCTGAGTATAATCAGTTGCAGAGATAGTTACTTCATCATCATACACAACACCAATCCCACCACCGACATCAAAAAACTTAATATCAATTTTAATCGCTTTGAGTGAACGTACCAAATCAGCCACAATACTTGTTGCCTCTTGAATAGGTGAGAGCTTTGTAAGCTGAGAGCCTATATGAAAATGAATCCCTATTGGATTGAGGAATTCTGACTTATTTGCATAGATATACATACGTTTTGCCATATCTATTTCTACACCAAATTTATTTTCATGCAATCCTGTAGAGATGTATGGATGTGTTTGAGGATCAATGTTTGGATTGACACGAATAGAGATACGCGCCTCTTTACCAAGCTCTTTTGCCACCAACTCTACACGTTTCATCTCAGCTTCACTCTCAAGGTTAAGCATAAGAATATCTTTTTGTAACGCTTCACGTATTTCATCATCACGTTTCCCAACACCTGAGAAGATAATTTTATATTTATCTACACCTGCTGTAAGCGCACGGTTTACTTCACCAATGCTTACACAGTCCGCACCAGCGCCTAGTTTAGCCAAATGTGCAATAACCGAAAGATTTGAATTTGCCTTTACTGCATAGTTAATAATCGATTTTTTTCCTGCAAAAGCATCTTTAAGTGTGGTATATCTGTTTTCAATATAATCAAAATTATATACATACAATGGTGTCCCATATTTTTCCACCAATGCTTGGGTATCTAAATTCATCTATTTAATCCTAAAATCTTAATCTATTTTAAGGTGATTTTATCTAAAAATGATTAAAACAGAGTTATAACCTCTCTGAAGTGCCTTGTAGAGCTTGTTTATAGAAAAGTAAAGAACAAGACAAAAATTACATATTGACTCTGTTTCTTCCATTGTTTTTTGATCGGTAAAGGGCATCATCTGCTCTTTTTAGTAGCACAATAGCATTGTCATTTTTTTCATATTGGCTGACACCAAAACTACAAGTCAAATGCCCGACTTCGTCAAAAGGAAATGTCTCTATACTCTGTCTTAGTCTCTCTGCAAGTGCGTAACTGTCATTTCGTGTAGCACCTTTTGATAAAATAATAAATTCTTCACCACCCCATCTAGCAAATGTATCCTGCCCTCTCAACTGACTTTTAATCAATAAAACCAGTTGAATTAAAACCTGATCTCCAATATTATGCCCATACTCATCATTTACTTTTTTAAAGTGATCTATATCAAACAATACAATAGTAAATGGCTCCTTATAAATTTCTGCCTTGAGTAATGCACTTGAAAGTACCTTATTAAATTTATTACGGTTATATATTTGGGTCAAATCATCTTTTTCTGCAATTTGAACTATGGCATCTTTTTCTGCAACCATGCGTGATATGTTATAAAATGAAACTTGATACCTCTTAGGTCTTATTTTACTTACTTGCATATAAAATATTTGTTTAAAATGTTTGTGATGCATTTCTACTTTTATATTTTGCATTTTATCAATTTTAGTCACCCAATTAATACCCTCAACATACTTATCTTCAGTATCTATTTCGGTAAAAAGTTTACTTAAAAATTTATGTCTTTTATGGAGGGCTTTAAATGTTGTAAAATGAAAAAAATCTAATCCTGCCTGGTTCATGGCAAGCATTTCGGTATCGGAAGTGATTACTGTTATATTATTGTTGAGTTCGATAAAATATTTTAAATACTTATCATAACTTGAGTATTTACATATCAGTATATACACTAATAACAATATTACAACAGTAATACATAATGCATATGTAAATATCATTATTCAATCCCCTATTATTGAATTGTTTTCCCATCCGAAAAATAAATATAAACAGCATACATCCAAAGTAAAAATACTGGTAATATAGCTGTTAACTCTGGTACAAGTACACCATTGGTACCAATCTGGTTTAATCCAAATAAAATACCCCATATTATAAATGTAGTACCTAAAGATAAGGCAACAATTGATCCAATATTCATCATACGTGCATGAAATGGTAACTTGAAAAAAAGTATCACTAAAAGCGCAATAGCAAAAAGTGGTACAATCATTTTATCATATAATACTGCCCTTATTTTATCGGAATTTAGATGTTGTTTGTCTAATAAACGCCAAGTATTGTACGCATCTACAATATTAAGTGCTTTACCTTCATACAAAGACTCAATAATTTTCGGCTTATAGCCTTCTAGCGTCCTAATGCTCTCTTTATGTTCAATATCGTAACGAACCAATTTACCCTCGCGATAAATATGCGTTTTGATTATTACATTGTCTGCATCCCATTCATGCCCATTAAATGTTGCTTTTGTTGCTTTAATCGTATAGCGCACCTGATACCCTGCTACTTTAAAGATGGTGATACCTTCTATCGTTTTTGTAATGGGATCCAATTTATCAATATAAACAAATGTATCATTATATTTAAAAAACAAATTATTGACATTGTACGCATTTATCTCATTCTTAAGTAAAAGTTTTCCTTTATCTCTGGCATATGAAAATTCTGTGGTATGCAAGAGTGTAAATATAATATAGGTTAAAACAGCTACCAAAAGAAATGGTAGAACAAGTCTTTGTCTGTTATAACCAAATGCATGTAGTGCACCCATAGTGTTATTTCTAATCAATGACAACTTTGTCATAATCAAAGCAAAGACAATAGCTAGTGGATACAAGAGTCCCAGTGCCTGTTCCCACATATAAAAGATATAGAGAATTTGATAACTTCCCGAGACATCGAGTTTTTGTGCATATTGAAAATAATCTATCGCAGCAAATGCGAAAGAGAGTCCAAACAAAATAGAGAGTAAATTTTTAATATAAAGTTTTGAAAGATAAAAAAAATAGAGTTTTGGACTTAATAGACTCATTATTTTAACCTTTCTATTTATTGTAAGTTTTCTATGGACTTTAAACTATAGAAGGATTTTACCGTATTTAACTCTTCATCTACAAGCATTTTACATGCTTTTGCAAGATGTTCAATCAGTTGAGGCAATTTTTGCATCTCTTCGTCAGAAAAATCATGTAAGACATAATCTGCCACTTGTGACTTATGTTCTGGCTTATCTACACCCACGCGTACTCGTAGATATTCTTTACTTATGCTAACATCAAGTGACTTGAGTCCATTATGACCACCATGACCACCACCTCTTTTAAAACGTACTGCACCAAACGGCAAATCAATATCATCATGAATCACGATAATATATTTAAGATTTACTTTGAAAAACTGTTTTACTGACTGTACTGACTTACCAGAAAGGTTCATAAAGGTAGTAGGTTTTAAAAAAAGTGCGTTAGATGAACGGTAAAGTTTACCATGAAAAGAAGTTTTAGATATGTCTCGTGCTCCAAAATCATCGACAAGCTTGTCGATGAGCTTAAAGCCAATATTATGACGTGTATTTTTGTACTGTGATCCTGGATTTCCGAGACCTACAAAAAGTGTCATATCAATTTATTTAGACTTGATTATACCACAGATAGAAACATCTGGTCTGTCCATCAATCTACATTTTGCAGGTACATCAATATCTCTTACAAGAATTGACTCATCTCTCTCTAATGGCTCAACATTAAGATCAAATTTCGCAGGCATATCTTCGATAGCACCTCTTACTTTTAATCTTTTTTTAGAGATAACAAGTACACCTTTATTTTTAAGCCCAACTGGTGTTCCATGTGTGATTACAGGAACAAGGAAATTTGTTACTTGACCTGGTACGGTTACTCTTAAATCTACGTGTACTACTTCACCATGCACTGGGTGTAGTTGATACTCTTGAATCACAACATTTGCTTCAGTGTCACCCACTTTTACTGCGAATGCAAGGTTCTCCTTATTTCTAACTGCTCTTACAAACTCACCACGTTTAAACGCAGCTTGAATGTTCTCTACGCCATTTGCGTAAAGGTTTGCAGTTAGATAACCATCTCTTCTAAGTACTTTTGCAGTACGTTTCCCGATACTCTCTCTAACGATACCTTCTAACATTTCTGTCCTTTAAAATTAAATCTTTCTACCCGTATTTGAGCAAAATAGACGCGAATTATATCGAGTTTAGATTAAATTAATCTTCTTCCTCATCTTTAAAGGCAAAGACATCTGCTTCGGTATCATCTTTTTCAAAGCTCTCTTGTACAATAGCACCTTTTCCAACCCCTTGCATTTTGAGTTTCATATCTGCTGGATTGGTTGCATATTCAAGTGCTGTTTCATTGCTTATTTCACCTGCACGTAAGAGGTCAAGTAAGGCTTGGTCAAAGGTTTGTGTTCCGTAAATTTCTTTACCTTCAAAGAGTGCATCTAAAATTTCGGCATCTCTGTTTTCAGCGATGAGTTGTTCGATACGTGCAGTCTTTTTAAGAATTTCAATACCCGCAACCCTACCTCCACGAACAGTAGGAATAAGTCTTTGCGAAATAACACCTTCAAGTACCGATGCTAAAGACATACGAATACGATTTTGCTCTTCATTACCAAACATACCGACAATCCTGTCAATCGTTTCTTTTGCATCTAGTGTGTGCAGAGTAGAGAAAACCAAGTGTCCTGTATTGGCAGCATGCAGTGCAATATCAATGGTCTCCAAGTCCCTCATTTCTCCAACAAGTATGATATCAGGATCTTCTCTCAATGCTGCTCTAAGTGCATCTGAGAAGGAGTGGGCATCTTGTCCTATTCCTCTTTGGTTAATGAGACAGCCTCTATCTTTATGTACAAATTCTATCGGATCTTCTACCGTGATGATATGCTTTTTTTGTTCTCTGTTTATCTTGTCAAGTATGGCTGCAAGTGTAGTTGATTTACCAGAACCTGTTACACCGGTAACCAAGACCAATCCTCTTTGTATCTCTGTAAAAGTTTTAATGATAGGAGGAAGATTCAAGTCATCCAAAGATAAGATATCTACAGGGATAATCCTAAATACTGCAGAGAGTCCATCCATTTGATAAAAAAAGTTTACGCGAAATCTATTTTCATCTCCCAAGACATAAGAGAAGTCAAGGTTTCTGTCTGTGACGAGTTTTTCATACTGCTCAGCTGTGGTAATCTCTTTAGCTAATTTCTCAACCATATCAGCAGTAAGAGATTCTTTTCCTAAGATTTTTAGGACACCATATATACGTACACGTACTTGTGAACCTGACTTAATATGAAGGTCAGACCCCTTATTACTAATCATTGTTCTAAGATAGAGTTTGAGCTTTTCTTCCATGGTATCCCTTTATATAGGTTATTTTAACGTATCTAACATCTCTTGAAATGCTTTTTCAAAAGCCACAAGTCCATCATGAAGTAGTGTTTTATAAACCTCTTCCATATCAAAACCATTGTCTGAAAGTTTTGTAAAATATCCATTTAAAATCGCATCATCCATAGGTAACTTAGGTGCAGATGCTTCTGTGGCTATATAGGCTTCTATCGTAGCCAATGGTGCTGTATTGACAGAATGAGGAGCTAAAAGTTCTCTCATATAGTAATCTGCAGGCAAGTCATCACCTTTAACGCCTGTACTTGCAAAGAGCGTACGTACAGCTGGTGTATGATTAGCTTCAACAATATTATAAATCTTTGCAGCATTGTAAATACCTGTTTTGGCAACGTCAAGTCCCTCTTTTTCCAAATCACTGTCCAGCAATCTGTCAAAACGACTCACAAAGACAGAAATCACTGCTTCACAACGTCCTCCACCTGATGATTCAAAATCATCCAGTCCTCTTTTCATAGCCTTTAAACATTTCTGTGCTTGCTTAGGCGAAAAAATAAGTGTGGCATTGACAGAAATTCCATTAGACAGAAGCTCTGTCATAGCATTATACCCAGCTTCTGTTGCAGGAACTTTTACCATCACATTTGGCTCACTAATGGCAGCAAACAGACGTTTACCCTCTTCAATAGTACCTTCAGTATCATTTGATAAAAATGGATCTACCTCTATAGAAATATACCCATCATTCCCTTCATCATATGAAGAGCGTAATGCCTGTGCAGCCATACGGATATCCTCTATCGCAAGGGCTTCATACTTCTCTTTTGGACTCTTCCCCTCAAGGCTTGCCAACTGCTCTTTATATGCAGGTGAAGTAGTAATAGCACTTGCAAAGATGGAAGGATTGGAGGTTGCCCCATTAATAATCCCTTTTTCAATCAAAGAAGAAAACTCATTTTTCAAATAATCTCTCTCAACGAAGTCTAACCATAAAGAGAATCCTATGTCTCTATTTACCATCTTTTATTCCTTATACGTCCAATTAAAATCGTGCCATTTACCAAAGTCAGTCTCTTTAGTGATAGCCACTTCAAGTGCATCAAGAAAAATATCTCTATCAACAACTTCAGCCCCTAACCCTATCATGTGATCTGTTTTCATTTGACAGTCTATAAAATCATAACCTCTGTCTCCTAAAACGTCACTTAGTGCTTTAAATGCCACTTTTGATGCATTTGAGACTAAAGAGAACATTGACTCTCCAAAAAAAGCTTTTCCAAAAGCTAACCCGTACAATCCGCCTACAAGTTTTCCATCAAGATATACTTCTACAGAGTGCCCAAAGCCCTCTTCATGCAGTCTTGTATAGGCTTCTATAATTTCAGGAACTATCCACGATGCTTCCTGTCCTTCTCTATAGACACTTGCACAATGCCCAATGACCTCTGAAAAATGTTTGTCAAAAGTGACTGTAAATTTTCCAGAACGTAACACTCTTTTAAAAGATTTACGCATTTTAAACTTATGGGGGTAAAGTAGCAGTCTAGGATTTGGTGACCACCACAGTATGGGGTCACCTTCAGAATACCAAGGGAATATCCCTTTTTTATAGGCAAAAAGAAGTCTGTGAGAGCTAAGATCACCCCCGTAAGCAAGTAAACCTTCATCAGGAGCATAACGTGGGTCAGGAAAAGTAGAAGAGTATTTACTCAAAGGCGGGACATAATAATCCTCTTCAATCGCTTCATCCATAGCTATCTATATCTTCGTAAACTCAAAGTTAAGTGTGTCATTTTTCAAGCCCACTTTTACTGAGCCACCTTTTTTTAGTTTTCCAAAGAGTATCTCATCCGTGAGTGCCTCTTTTACTTTCTCATCTATCACACGTGCAATGTGTCTTGCACCATAGCGTTCATCATAGCCCTCTTTTGCAAGGTACTCTTTGGCTTTTTTGTTAAGTTTGACTTTCACTTTTTTAGGTACTAAAAGTGCATTGACTTTATCCATCTCTCTATCGACAATGGTCATTAATACATCTAAAGAGAGTGCGTTAAAGGCTATAGTGCCGCTAAGACGGTTTCTAAATTCTGGAGAGAAAAATGCTGCCAGTGCCTTATCAGTTTTAGAAGAAGTATCTTTCTCAAAGCCCATCACATTGGCTTCTTTTGTCCCTATATTAGAGGTCATAATGAGAATCACATTCTTAAAGTCACTCACCACACCATTATTATCTGTCAACTTCGCACCATCCATAACCTGAAGTAAAATATTCATAATATCTGGATGTGCTTTTTCTATCTCATCAAGAAGTAACACGGTATGCGGATGTTTTTTTATCATCTCCGTAAGCAATCCACCTTGTTCATACCCCACATACCCGGGAGGTGCTCCTACGAGTCGGGAGATAGTATGAGGTTCCATATATTCAGACATATCCAGTCTCTCAAAATGTACATGCATCGTCTTGGCTAGCTGTGTTGCCAAAGCTGTTTTACCTACACCCGTTGGGCCTACAAACAAGAAAGAACCTATAGGTCTGTCTTCACCATTAAGCCCTGCGTAAGAGCGTTTGATAGCAGTAGAGAGTGCTTTTATCGCCTCATCTTGCCCTATGATATGTGAAGACAAATCTTTTTCTAAATTTTTCAACTTCTTGGTATCGTCTGTACCTATCACCGTAGACGGTAATTTCATCATCTTAGCCACTGACATTTCGATGTCTTTTGGTTTGACTGTCACATCACTCTGCCCTCGAAGCATAAAGTGTGCACCCACCTCATCGATGATATCCATCGCTTTATCTGGTAAAAACCTATCATGAAGATATTTTACCGATAGGTCTATTGCAGACTCCAGTGCCGCGTCTGTAAATTTAATATGATGATAATCTTCATACTTATGCTGAATCCCTTTTAGTATGGTAAAGGTATCTTCTTTACTAGGCTCTTCTACATCTATCTTTGCAAATCTACGGCTCAGTGCCTTGTCTTTGTCAAAAAAGTTTCTGTACTCTTGGTAGGTCGTTGCACCTATACACTTAAGGTCACCACGAGCAAGCGCTGGTTTAAGTAGATTTGAAGCATCCATGCTCCCACCGCTTGTAGCCCCTGCACCTACCATCGTGTGTATCTCATCTATGAAAAGTATCGCTTCTTCTTGTTCTGAAAGCTCTTTGATGATACCTTTAAGACGTTTTTCAAAGTCACCTCTATATTTCGTACCGGCTACCAATGCTCCCATGTCAAGTGCATAAACTCTTGAGCCTTTCAGTACATCTGGTACATCATCTTCGCAGATGCGAAGTGCAAGCCCTTCAGCGATGGCTGTTTTACCCACTCCTGGTTCACCTACAAGCAGAGGGTTGTTCTTTTTACGGCGACAGAGTGTCTGCATCACACGTTCTATCTCATCTACACGCCCTACTACTGGGTCTATCTTACCTGTTTTAGCCAACGCCACAAGCTCCATAGTAAACTGATCAAGTAAAGTCTCTTCAGCTTTAGCCTCATCTGAGTCTACCTGTGGTTTGTCATAACGATGAGAAATCACCTCAAGCACATCTACACGCGCAATACCCTCTTTCTTCATAAGGTACACCGCATAGGAATGCTCCTGCATAAAAATAGCCGCTATCATATCACCGATAGTCGCTTCTGTACGTCCCGAGCTATGTATATGTGTCATCATGTCATTAATAGCACGTGAAAGTGCCACTGTTTCAAACGGCTCCACTGCTTCTTTCAACGATGGTATTGTCTGTGTGATATGCTTTTGTATCCCTGCTTCAAGTACTGAGAGGTCTGCATCAAGCAGTGAGAGTATCTCTTTACCTGCAACAGAACGAACAATGGCTAGAAAAAGATGCTCTACCGTAAGGTATTCATGTCTATTCTCTTTTGCATAGTTTACCGCCTCTTTAAATACATCGTTGAGTGCTATACTTATCATATTAATCCTTCTTAACTATCTTCTTCTATCGTAGCAAGGAGGGGGAACTCATTTTGTTTCGCTCTTTGCTTTACCTGCTGTGCTTTGGTTTGTGCTATTTCAAAACTGTACACACCACAGATTGCTTTACCTTTTTCATGTATCTGCAACATGATCTGCTCTGCTTGTGCATGGCTCTTATGGAAAATACTTGTCAATACCTCTACCACAAAATCCATACTCGTATAGTCATCATTGTGCAACAACACTTTAAACATTTGTGGTTCTTCAAGCTCCAAGGCTAGGTCTAATTCTTCTTCGTAATTTGGCAATTTCTATCCTTAATATAGCTTATATTAGTGTAATAAGTTTTATTTCTACTATAATTATACAATGAATACGTAAAAACTGTAAAGGAATCGTGTATGACGTCACTTTTCATCACCGCTACGGGTACCAATGTAGGTAAAACACACACCACACTACAGCTCATAGAAGCTCTTGCTTCAAAAGGTTTAAAGGTAGGTGTTTACAAACCCATAGAGACAGGCGTAACCCATACAGCTCCTGATGCCACTATACTACTAAAAGCTTGTCAAAAGGTTAATGAGAACTTCAAAGACCTCAACCCACTGGACATCACCGCTTACACCTTTGCGCTACCCGCTGCACCTTTTTGTGCTGACATAAAACACATCATCAAAATAGAAAAAATCATAGAAAAATACCACACATTCTCCAAACTTTGTGACATACTTTTAGTCGAAGGTGCTGGAGGCTTGCTTGTTCCCATCACCAAAGACTATACCATGCTAGACCTCATCGCTGAACTAAACATCAAAACCCTACTTGTCACCCCAAGCCGTCTTGGATGCATTAACGACACCCTACTCTCCATAGAAGCACTCAAAGCACGAAATATTGACTTTGACTGGTGTGTGAATTTGTATGAAGATAGGGAAGATTTTGCGAAAGTAACACAGCCGTATTATGATGCTGTGTTTGAGGGGTGGTGGAGTGTTGAAAGTGGACTCAACTATCAACTAAATTCTTTGCTACAATGAATCTAACAATTTCTTATTTTTCTCAATATTTTTCCAAACATCTTCAAGTAGTCTAAATTTTGGTAACCCAATAAGAAAAATATAAGATGCTATTAATTCATCTCTAGCAATATCCTTTGGAATAATATTTTTTTCTGTCCAATTATAATATTTTGCTTCAATTTCATTCTTATCTTTATTATATTTTTTTTCAATTTTAATAAGTTCTTCTTTATTCTTTATTCTCATATATGCTTTAATGTATCTATTACTATATTTACGGAGTAAAACTAATATTTCTTTTGGTAATTTTGCATTCAATGTTAATATTCCAATCATATTTTTTTGTTCTTCTCTTAAAGCATCTCTTAATATATCCGTATTTAAGATTAATATCTTTTCTAATTTTGCATACTCTAACTTAGACATCACCATAGTATTTCTCTTTAAATTATCAACAATCATCTCTTCAATAACTAAATGAAATATTGTACTAAGCATTGTTTTGTCTCCTATATTATTGAGTCCAATGAGACTCGTCATATATAAATTTAATGCCCTATCTATTTCATTATTAAATTCTAGATATTTGCAATATGCGAATATCAATAGATAATCATCTCTACTCAATAATATTTTTGGAGTAGGCGAAATATCTTTTTTTGTCACAATGCCTCTTAAAACAGGCTTTTTTATTTTTTCTAATATCATAGGCATCATCTGTTCAACATTTAAAATAATCAAATCATTAAAAGTCTTATTATCTTCATTCCATCCATTATTTACAACATTTTCAAGCTGTGTAACATCAATATATTTTGGAATATCCAACTTGAAACCTGCCCACACTCCCAAACTAAGCAACAAAAATAATTTAATAATCTTCATAAAGTTTTCCTTTTCATACAATTTTTTTGCTCTTCATATATTTATTTAGAGTATCTCTCAAGTAACTCTATAAATTTTTTATTCTTTTGTATTGTTTCAATAAAGTCTCCTTTACTTTTCCCCATTTCCCAGGACATACTAAACCCATACATTGCTTCACTTGCTAAATCTATAAATTCTTTTTTAGATAATTTATATTTATTATTTTCACCTATTTTTTTATCAAAATCATTAAAATATGACTCGATATATTGTTTATATTCATTTTCAAGTCGTGCATAATCTTTATCGTTTTTAACATCTCTCAATTTAACAAGATGGGCATCTATTTTTTTACTAAAAAGTGTTAAAGCCATCTCCATAACAGTTTTATCTTCAAAATATTTTTTAAGTATCATATAGTCTAAATTTTTAAATATCTCTGAATCATTCAACTTCGCCTTATCAATACCATCTACGAATTCTTCAAAAGTCTTTACTTCAATGACTGCTATTTTCATATACGCCAAAGATACTCTTTTTTCCTCTAGTATTATTTGCTCCCAATAATCTTCATTGAGCATCAACACCATCTGTAAACGTGTAGATAATTCGTTAATTTGCTGTTTTGTATAATAGTTATGAGATACACTCTCTTTTACTGCATTTACAGCAATGGACTCAAAAACAAGTTTACGTATACCATTAAGCATAGTTATATCTACTGTTTTATCTATATAAGATAATCTATCTATCACATCAATATACAACGCATACGCTTTTAAAAACTCTCTTTTATTTTCTAAAAATTTAACATATGCCATAAGATAACTATAGGTATCTCTCTCAAAAACTCTTTTAAATTTCATATATTTTAAATCGTATTTTATTGTTAATTTGAGTTGTTTTAAATACTTATCTTCTGTAACTCTTGGAGGTAAACCAAATTCTTCAGGTTCAATCATAGATGGTTCAGAATATGCTAAAATACTTTCACGCAAATACTCTTCATCACTTTGCTCAACTAAAGGTTTTTTTGCAAGTAATTTAAAATCATCTACAAATTTTTCACCTTTCGTTTCAAATAATAATTTTAAACTATCATCAGCTTTTTCCCAGCCATATTTAACTACGTTTTCAACAACACTTGATTTAATATTTGGCATATTTAGTTTCGTATCTGCCCATACTACCAAACAAAGCAACAAAAATAATTTGACAATTTTCATAGAGTTTTCCTTTTCGTAAAACATTTTACCATTGATTAGATATAATCACATAATTATTCGCTAAGGATACCCATGCAACATCTCGTAGATACCAATAACTTTTCTGACAGCCAGATAGCACAACTCTTGCATGATGC
>JALXBG010000064.1 GCA_026991605.1 Sulfurovum sp. | reverse complement strand
TTAGCTCGTCTAGCAAAGTTTTGAGTGTAGTACAAAACTAGATTAAAATTAACAACACCGACTAAGCATGTAGAGTCATAGTTCTAGCTATTTTAGGACAGGGGTTCAATTCCCCTCACCTCCACCATTTAAGTTTAATTCAATAAAATATACTACAAATTTGTCCAAAAAAGAATCCCGTGAAAATAAAAAAACCTGAAGATGAAAAATATTTCAAAGATATTGTTCTTAATGATATATTAGAAGAGATATCTAATGAGACAGGGGCTCCCAAACCTGCGGAGTTAAAAAAGAAAACTACTCACAAAAAGAAATACTTTTCTAAAGGTATATTTTTCATTATCATTGCTATACTTTTTTTCTTCTTTGTGATGGCTCTTTTAAACTTGGTCACCGATGCTACGACAGAAGCAAAGCCCATTTCCACCATACCTACACATACCATAGCTGAAACAGAAGATTGGAAGATGGATGAAGATATAGGTGTACCTAAAAAAACCACTCTTCCTAGAGAGATAAAAACAAAACCTATCATTCAGAAACAAGTGCAAACAAAAACTATAGAGATAAAAGCTGTTAAACCTAAGCCCATACCGAAACAAAAAACAGAAAGAGAACTTGCAAAAGAGGCGCTGAGACAGCAGATGTTACAGTAGTATTCTTTCTATATCTTTATGCAGTGCTGTCATAACTTCGTAAGAGATAGTGCCTAACTGTTTGGCTGCATTTTGAGCGTCGTTCATCACACAAATTTCTTCTTTATCTGATGCAATTGCAACGAAATCCATAGAAACTCGCCCTAAGATAGGTAATTTTTCTGCAGTAAGAAATGGCTTTTGTGTATCGCCTCTGCACCAGCCATCTCCGTAGCCCAAGTCGTATGTAGAGACTGTCATCTTTTTAGAAGCTATAAAATCTCCCCCATACCCTATACGTTCACCTTCGTTAAGTATGCGTGTAGAAACTTTTTTTGCGTGTAAAGAGAGCACAGGTTTTAATGTCACCCCATCAAAGGTTTTGTCAAGCTCATCATAACCATAGGCAGCTATGCCTACACGAACCAAATCCTCTGAGAAATGTTTACTTCGTAAAATAGCTGCGGAGTTGTGTGAGTGTATGCGGATATCTTTGTACACTGCTCTGTACACTTTTTCTTTGACTTCCTCAAAGTTTTTTTGCTGCCAGAACAGCTCTGAGCTAAGTACATCTGAGGAACGAAAATGTGTCATCACACCTACAAGATTTAAGCCATGTTTTTTTATCTGAGTCAGCGCTTCATCCACATCATCCATAGTTATACCATTACGATGCATACCTGTATCTACTTTGAGTTCTACTTTTGCACCTTTTTGTGCCTGTTTCATCTCTTCTAATGTATTTATCGTATAGCTAAACTTCTCATGCTTGATGATGCTGTCACCCAATACAAGTATGGTATCGAAAAATGATTCTATCTGCTTGGCTTCATCTGTTTTACGTACCACTGCATGTTTAATGCCAAACTCCGAAGCCAGCTTTGCCATAAATGTTAAACCATGCCCATAAGCATTATCTTTCAATACGATAGCTATTTTCTCTTTTGAGCCAGTTTTTAGTGCGATTTGGTTAAGATTATGATAGAAATTTTCTTTGTTTATTTTTATAAATGCCATAATATGATTATAGCTAATCAAGTTAATAGTGAATAGTGAATAGTGAATAGTTTTAAGAAAAAGGAGCTTATTTGAGAAGAATGCCAGCAGAATGGGAAAGACAGCAGTGTGTGTTAATGAGTTTTCCCCATGAAAAGACAGATTGGGCAGAAAATGGGCTCAATGAGGCACTCTCACCTTTTATACGTATCGCCCAAGCTATTGCTTATGGGCAAGCTGTTTACATCATCTGTAAAGACAAAAATAAAATTGCTTCTATGTTTTGCAGTCCACGTAATTTGACCTTTATAGAGATACCTACCAATGATACGTGGATACGTGATTATGGTTATATTTCTGTTTTTGAGAATAATGAAAAAAAACTGCTTGATTTTACTTTTGATGGTTGGGGAGGTAAATTTGAAGCCTCCCTTGACAATAGTGTAAACAGTGCTTTACATCAAAAAGGTTATATGGGTATTACCCCTTTGGAAAAGATAGATTTTGTACTCGAAGGTGGTTCGGTAGAGAGTGATGGAGAAGGCACAATCTTAACTACTACACAATGTCTGTGTAACACAAATAGAAATGGTGGACTCAGCAAAGAAGCGGTAGAAGTAAAATTAAAAACTTATCTGGGAGCCAATAGAATACTATGGCTAGACCATGGCTATCTTGCAGGGGATGACACAGACTCTCATGTAGATACTTTGGCACGTTTTGTCAACAAAGAGACAATAGCCTATGTCAAATGTGACAATAAAGAGGATGAACACTATGATGCACTGAAAAAAATGGAGATGCAACTAAAAACCTTTCGTACATCAGAAGGTAAACCATATACTTTAGTACCACTTCCTATGACAAATGCTATTTATACTCAAGCGGGCGATAGACTGCCTGCAACCTATGCTAACTTCCTCATCTGTATCACTGCACTCATCTATCCAACTTATGGTGATAAACATGATAAAATAGTACATGAAATTTTTAAAGGTCTGTTTCCAAAGAAGGAGATAATTCCTATCAATTGTCTTAAACTTATAGAGCAAGGTGGTAGCCTACATTGCTCAACTATGCAGGTGGTGTATTAATGAAAGTAGCCCTCATACAACAGAAATATTATGGTTCCAAAGCATCAACAATTGAAGCAACGGTACAACAGATAAAAGAAGCTTCAAACAGTGGTGCCCTCCTTGTGGTACTGCAAGAACTCCACCAAACAGAGTACTTTTGTCAATGTGAAGATACAAAGTTTTTTGCCTACACCAACAGTTTTAAAGAAGATGTAAAATTTTGGGCTACTGTAGCAAAAGAGAATCACATCGTACTTGTTACCTCACTTTTTGAAAAGCGTACAGCAGGGCTTTACCACAACACCGCTGTAGTCTTTGAAAAAGATGGCACAGTAGCAGGCAAATACAGAAAAATGCACATCCCTGATGACCCAGGATTTTATGAAAAATTTTACTTTACCCCTGGAGACCTAGGCTTTGAACCCATCCAAACCTCTGTAGGAAAACTAGGTGTACTTATCTGCTGGGATCAATGGTATCCTGAAGCTGCACGCATCATGACCCTTAAAGGTGCAGAGATACTCATCTACCCCACAGCTATCGGTTGGTTCGATGAAGACAGTGAAGAGGAAAAACAAAGACAACTAGAGAGCTGGATAACCATCCAACGTTCTCATGCCATTGCCAATGCCATCCCTGTCATTAGCTGTAACCGTGTTGGTTTTGAAGCAGATAGCTCAGGGATAATGGCAGGTACACACTTTTGGGGTAACTCCTTTATGTGTGGGGCACAAGGCGAAATATTAGCCCATGCAAATCATCAAAATGAAACCATTCTTTACGCTAATATAGCACATGAACGAACCAAAGAAGTACGAGACATCTGGCCCTTCCTACGTGATAGGCGTATAGAAGAGTATGATTGTTTATTAAAAAGATTTTGTGACGAATAATCCTTCAATTTTTCACTTTTAATTTTTAATTTTTAATTCTCCTGCTATAATCTCCCAATATATTTAAAATAAGGAATACCGATGTATGACATAGAAGTCACCGTCAAAGGTGCCCCGGTAAAATACAAACTTCCAGACCCAGCTTTCTACGAAGCCTTAGGCTATGATGGGATGAAAGACCTCATGTACAGATTTTATGACGAAATTTATGAGAGTTCTATCTCTCATTTTTTCCCTCAAGATGAAGAAGAGTTCGAAAAAGTAAAAGAAAAAAACTCCCTCTTTTTCATACAAATATGTGGAGGACCGAAGGTGTATGAAGGTGAAACAAATGGAATAAACCTTAACGAATACATGATCCGTCTCCATGATGACTTTTCTATTAACAGAAAAGCACGATTTGAATGGCTTGGATGTATGGAAACTGCGCTTAGAGAAACCGATGGCGTCTCACAAGAGCTTAAAGATGATTTTTGGGATTATCTTGAAAAATTTTCTAAACTCACTGTCAATACTTTTGATGACGGTTCTGTCTTTTATGCTTCTTATGAACCTGGGAATATTGTACCCTAGCTTTATCTAGATAATAGAATTAACGATTGCTGAGTCTGTCGAAGTACCACATAAAAGCAAACATCAATCCAGGTGTTTTAGCAATATGCTCATCATAAATGAGTGTTTTTGCTTCAGCTATAGGTAGCATGACAACTTCTATCTGTTCGTCATCTACACCTCCACCCTCACTGACTTTCATATGCTCATCTACCTCAACATAGTAAAGCATTTGTTTAGAACCGGCAAAGCCCACTGAAGTGTGAAAAGAGGTTATTTTTTCTATATGCTCTACCTCAACTCGGTATCCACACTCTTCTTCTACTTCTTCCATCGCTATCTCGACCAAGCTAAGATTTTTATCGACAATGCCGGCACAAAGCTCAATGGTCATACCATCCTTATTGTTCAGATACACAGCAGGACGAAACTGCTTCACTAAGACAAAGGCATCTTTTTGGATATGGTAGATAAGTATAGCAACAGAGTCATGTGCCTCTACAATTTCCCATGATTTGGCTTTACCATTTTGTTCATACGTTGCATATGAAGTGTGGATAAACTTGGCATCTTCTAAAGGTTGAAGTTTAAAGTTTTTAATATCGTTTGGCATCTTCTATCCTCATACTTGTTTGCGTAAAATCATCCCAAACAAAAGGTTTACCTTCTGCTTTCATATATTCTAACAATTTTGTTTTGTTCTCTTTGGCATTTTTAATGACAACTTTTTTATATTTGGTCGTACTTGTCTCTTTATATTTGGTAAACTTTTTTAATATCGTGCCACCTGCAGACTTTCTACGTAAAACTTTCATAGGATCAATCCATCTACCATTTTTAGTCAAACCAAAGTGGAGATGTGGACCAGTACTTCTTCCTGTACTCCCAACATACCCAATAATCTGTCCTTTTTTGACCCATTGACCTACTTTTACACGCCTGCGACTTTGGTGTGCATAGAGTGATACATAACCACCATTATGTCTTATTTTTACCACGTTCCCATACCCATGCATACGACCTGAAAAAATTACTTTTCCTGAATTAACTGCCAAAAGTGGCGTACCTCTTCGTGCACCAAAATCTGTTCCATGATGCGGACGATATCGTTTCAAAATTGGATGCCAACGTCTGCGTGAAAAAGATGAGGTGATGCGTATATGCCGCAATGGCATCCCAAAACGTGAAGACTTACTTTTGATAGGTACACGACGTGTGTATGTAATTTTCTTTCTACCCTTAACCGTATAAGCCTGAGACTTCTTTGTACTGGTATATCCATACCCATCTTCATCCGCATAAATAAACTGTTTTTTACCATGCGATTCAAGCATGGCTATCTTGATATGTGGCATGTAGTAAGGCAAACCCATACGCGTTTTTTGTTCATAGATAAAAGAGAGTTTATCCCCTTTTTTTAATTTTCTGGTATCAATAGTACCTTTAAAAAGCTGTCCTATTTTATCTGCCAATGCAGGATGATGCAAAGTTTTTTTAACATCACTATGCGGGTTAGACTCTATAGTAACGGTAGCGCTGTACTCATCTTTTTTATAGGCAATAGGAATAATGTCAAACGTATACAGTCCTGTTTTCCGTGCTTTAGCCACACGTATCTGCATCTCTTCACCTATGGGAATCAAAGCTTGTTCCAATGTACCATCATTCTCTTTTAATTCATAGAATGTTTCTCCACCCTGAATTTCAGAAAGAAACTTTATATCTTCTTTCGAAATAGACTTAAGTATATCTGGGTGGATACTACGTTCATTCAAATACTGTGAAAAAGTCTCACCACGTTTCCACTTTTCCACACTTACTTTTGTCGCAAACAGTGAATTAACAATAAAAATCCACAGTAAAATACTTTTAAAACTTCTCATCCCTACCTAACATGCTATTGAACCCTCTATTCACAATAGGTTCAATTCAATAAATGGGCATAATTATAACTGAAATAAGTTAATCCCAAAATATGTATAGGCTTCACTAAACTTTTACTATATTGTTTGTATAATCAATACAATAGACTTCTTGCAAAATTTTATACTTTGCAGATGCTTTTTAGTGTGCATTAGATTTTATGAAGTAGAGTCGAAGGCATAGCCATAGCTAAGTCAAGAGACTACTTCATGAAAGATGATGTGCAATAAAGAGCATAATCATGTATAAAATTTTGCAAGAAGTCCCAAATATTATACAAAGGATAGCTATGCGTAAAATAGCTCTTATAGCACTCATTTCACTTCCTCTTGTTGCAGGATTTTTTCCTTCAACAGTTCATACTTCCATTCAATCCGTTGATGGAAAAACCATTCATCTAAAAAAATCATTCCCTGCCAATGGTATGAGTGGTGTGGTTATTCACTCCTATGCAAATGGTCTTGAAGCCATTACCTCACGTATTACACAAACAGCCTCTGATGGTTCTACAGTATTGCTCTCAGCAGACGTTATCCACCATGATGAACTCCCTACTATTAACACACCGGTAAAACGCGGAGACAAAGTCATAGGTGGATACCTCTATAACAATGTACTGCTTCTTGCACCAGACGCCGATACGTATGCCAGAATTACAAAAAAATACCATAAAAAATGGATCCATCCTGATCTGTTCGCAGTGTATCTTTCTGTAGAGGGAGAAGGTAAACCTACTAAAGAAAATCTTGCAATATTTGCAAAAAAATACCAAATTGGTCTCATCGGTATTGTACGTAAAGAGAGTATAGTCTTGATGGATGCTATCTCTGGTAAAATCGTTTCGAAACAGTCTATATCAAATCTTCCACAAAAAGGACAGTTTCCATTTTATATGCGCTTTGACAAACTAGAAAGTGGTTGGTTTGGTAGTGACGCTATAGGGAACTACTACAACATGGTTGGAGCACTTTAATGCTAGACAAGAAGCACATCAAACATTTTGAAAAACTTGTAGGTTTTGAAAATATCTACTCTGACAAAGCACACCTCATTGCCTACAGTTATGACGCAACACGTACCCGTTTCGAACCTGATGCAGTCATTTTTCCTAGAGATGAATCAGATGTATCTGCCATTTTGAGTTACTGCAACACACACCATATTGTTATTACTCCACGTGGAGCTGGTTCAGGCTTTACAGGTGGAGCACTTCCAACCAACGGGGGTATCATCCTTGGTATGGAAAAGCATATGAACAAAATCTTAGAGATAGACATGGAAAATATGGTGGCGGTTGTACAACCTGGTGTCATTAACATGGACTTACAAAAAGCCGCTGAAGAAGTTGGACTCTTTTACCCGCCAGATCCTGCAAGTGAAGAGTACTCAACCCTAGGAGGGAATGTCTCTGAGAATGCCGGTGGCATGAGAGCTGCCAAATATGGGATTACCAAAGATTATGTAATGGCACTGCGTGCTGTGCGTGCGAATGGTGACATTATCCGTGCAGGGAAACGTACCATTAAAGATGTGGCAGGTTACAATATAGCAGGTATCCTCATTGCTTCAGAAGGTACACTTGCTGTATTAACTGAAATTACGCTCAAACTCATTCCTAAACCCAAGTTTACCAAAGGGTATATGGGCATCTTCCCTTCAGTAGATGATGCAATGAATGCAGTATTTAAGTCTTTGGCCTCAGGTGCAAACCCTGTGGCAATGGAATTTATGGATGCCTTAGTTGTGCAGGCACTCAAAGAGAAGCTTGGTATCGACCTACCTGCAGATGCTGGCGCGCTTCTTATCGGTGATGTAGATGGTAATATACCTGAAGAGGTAGCTTTTCAACTAAAGACACTTGAAGCCTCTTTCAAAGAAAACAATGCGCAAGAGTTCATCGTAGCTAATGATGATAAACACAGAAATGAACTTTGGTATGCCAGACGTAATGCCTCACCTTCCATTACTATTTTTGGTTCTAAAAAACTCAACGAAGATATCTCAGTACCACGCTCTATGCTCCCAGATGCGCTTAAAAACATCTATGCTATCGGTGATAAGTACGGATTTAAAGTCCCATGTTTTGGACACGCTGGAGATGGAAATATTCACGTCAATGTCATGGTAGATGGAAGCAATGAAGAAGAACTCCACAAAGGACATGAAGCCATTGAAGAGATCTTTCAAATGGTCGTAGATATGGGTGGTACACTCTCTGGAGAACACGGTATCGGTACTTCTAAGGCACCATTTATGGGTATTGCCTTTACAGATATGGAGATAGCACTTTTTAAAGATATTAAAAAATCTTTTGACCCAAACAACATTCTAAACCCAGGGAAAATGGGTTTACCAAACTAAATGATGAACAAAAATGTCCAACTTCGTGTAGTACTCAAAAACTACTACCTTTTTATAAGAGATTTTTTTACAGATCTCTTTGATGATAAGCTTGGACATTATGCTTCAAGTCTAAGTTGGAGTACTATTTTTTCTATCATTCCTCTGCTTGTTATCGTACTTTCCATTTTCACTAAAATGCCACTTTTCAACACAGTCTACGACAAAGTACAAGAACTCATTTTTTCCAATCTTATGCCTACAGACTCTAAAATTATTATGGAATACATCAATACCTTTATAGCCAACTCTGACAAACTTGGTTACATGGGAGCATTTTATGTAACCTTTGCAGCCATTATGTTTTTTAAAAACTATGACTACATCGTCAATGACATTTTTGACACACCTTCACGCAACATATGGGAAGCTATTAAAACCTATCTTCTCCTTGTCATTACCATTCCTACGATGATGGCAAGTTCTTTTTATCTCTCTTCTTTTATACAAGGATACTTAGATAAAACAAGTATTACCAGTATCATTCATCTCTATAGTTTTTTACCCTACTTCATCGTATGGATGATGTTTTATGTCGCCTACCAACTCTCTGCTAACATACGTATAGAAGTCTCAGCTGCACTTATAAGCTCTTTTATCGCCTCACTCATTTGGTACCTAAGTAAAAGCGCTTTCATCTTTTATGTGGTACATAACAAAACCTATGCCTCTGTCTATGGAAGCATCTCAACCATACTCTTTTTCTTTTTATGGATTTACATCTCTTGGGCTATTTTTATCCATGGGTTAAAGTTTTGTGACTTGCTCAATAAAGATGAAGATATAGAAAAGATTTAAATAAAAAGTGTTATCCCATAGATAAGAGCTAAAGCAAATGCCGCATAAAACAATTTCTTTTGCCATATTGCTCCTATTGAGAGTAATATATACACAGATACAAGCCATAGAGACAAAAGATGTTCGCTCCCTTGACTTGGAAGATTAAACAGATACATTAACCCCTCATCAAACAGACTGCCCATACCCACAAGATGTAAAAAGATAGCCATAGGATAAAAGGGTATAAAAAGTAAAGATAGTACAGGAGAGAGTAACTGATAGCTACTTGTGATAGGAAACACAGTGTGGACAATAGGAAGCATGAGCACAAATATACCTATGGGTATATAGAATAGAGTAATGATCCATTTATTGGACGTTTTGGTGTACTGAAGTAATAAGAAAATATAAAATACCCCTGCAACCGAAAGCCAAAAAGAGAGTGAGACTAACAAATAGGGGAATATCACAGCCAGTAGTAAAAAGACCGATGTTAAAAAAGTAAAACTCAAAAGTTCCATCCCTAAGAGTAAGACAGACCACCCTACCAAAACCATAGCATAGGAACGCAGTAAAGATGGTGGATAGCCCACAAACCATACATAAAAACCTAGCAATAACATACTCACCACACCCACATCTAAGAGTGCATGTCTGTAAGGAAAGAACCTTTGCTGCAGTGGTCTATAGAGTAACAGCAAGGAGCCATAAATCAAACCCCACAATATTCCTAAGTGAAACCCACTCAGTGCCACCAAATGACTCACCCCCAAAAGTGCTATTTTATCTCGTAAGTTTGTATCTATAGGTGTAGCAAAAAATACGGCATTATAAAAAGATGCCAAACTACTATTCTTATGTTGCATATTCACATATGCTTGAAGTCTATCTTTCTTAGTAAGAGGGATTTTCTCTTGGTGTTTGATTTTACTTTTCACATAGAACGTACCAAGGTAGTCTTTAAAACCTATGCTTGCATTGGGGAAGAGTTGTACACGTAAATGCTTATGGTTAAAGTTTTCTTTTCTATGGGTCGTTGTATAAAAGGTAAAACCTTCATCAGACTTTAATTTTAAAACAGTATACCGTTTATCATATTTTGTTTTTTCGTAAGAGGTAATAACTGTTGCATTGGTATAATAAAAAGGTTTAGAGATAAACGCTTGATACGATTGATAAATAAAAATCAATCGTATCATGATGAGAATTAACAGAGTAGATACAAACCAAACAAACGTTTTTCTCTGAGGAAAAAGTTTAGGTTTTTCTAATGCCATTCCCATATTACCCCACCAAGTAAATACCCAAATTTTTGATGCTGTGATTTCGTTCATAATCAAGGCAGATTTTTGAAAACCTAGCCGTAGCTAAGTTGAAAAAATCTAACGCAGAGTATGGGCGAAAGCACTGCACCCTTCGGGAAGAGCGAGAGGAGGCAACCTGCGAGCAAAAAAATCTTTGAATTAACCAGTTAGTCCTACAGCTTTTTTCACTCACATCTTACCTCCTCTCACTCTTTCAAAAGTTTGGGTATTTACTTGGTGGGGTAATGAGAACATTTAGATACTTGGCATCTCAACATTAATATTGGCTTCTTGCATAGGAATATCCGCATCTTCATACTCTACTTCAAATGCAGGTGCATGGGTTTTGTCCACAAAACGTGTAAAGTTCTTTTGAAATACAAGTTCCACAGTACCTGTCGGTCCATTTCTCTGTTTTCCTATGATGATTTCTGCATCTTCTTCCGATTTCTTTCTAAACTCAGAAGTATACTCTTTGCCCTCTGCTTTGGCTTTCATCTCTTTTTCTTTTTCCATTGCTTCACGGTAGACATCATCACGATACACAAACAAGATAATATCAGCATCTTGCTCAATGGCTCCAGACTCACGCAGGTCGGAGAGCATCGGACGTTTGTTGTCCCTACTCTCTACTCCACGATTGAGCTGAGAAAGTGCCACTATAGGTATCTGTAGCTCTCTGGCAAGCTGTTTTAACCCACGAGATATTTCAGAGACTTCTTGTTGTCTTCCTTCTTTCCCTTCACCAGACATCAACTGTAAGTAGTCGATAATAGCCACAGAAATTTCAGGATGCTGTGCTTTAAGTTTACGCAATTTTGAACGTACATGGTGAATGGTCGCATACCCACCATCATCTACAAAGAGCTTTTTGCTCGCAAGGTCATCTATCGCTGCACTTAGTTGAGACCACTGTTCATCTCTCAAGTCTCCCACTCTCAATGCCTGAAGTGGTATAGAAGTCTTAGCAGAAAGCAGTCTCAACATAAGTTGCTCCGCTGGCATTTCCAGTGAGAAAAAAGCCACACCTTCATTACGTTCTATGGCTTTGAGTGCCATGTTAAGTACAAGTGCAGTATTGTGTGTAACGGTCATATCTTCCAGTAAAAACAGATGATTCCCATCTAATGTAAAACCATAGTAGTCATCTACTTTGTCAAATTCAACTTTTATACCTGTATGCTTGTGTTCTCTTTGTGACACTAATGCTCTTGCCTGTTTTCGTGCTATTAATGTAGGTATGGTATCTAAATGCCCTACAATACGTACCCTATACACATCACACTCATAATCTATGGATTTTATGCTAGCTTTTTTCTTCACAAAAGAAGCCCTAAAGCCAAGCGAATCAGCCAAAAACTTAACTTGCTCGGCAAGCTCTTTTCGCTTTTGTACTATCTCCATAACATGATACTTGTCATCATAGTAACCATCACTGTCTATAAGCCCTGCCAACAGTGCTAGCCTCTGTTCAGTATTGCCTGTAAGATATGTTTGGGGTATATGTTTATTCTCTATTACTCCTAACGTTCTTAGCTTACCTTGAAGTGAATGACTCACATCTCGTAACGCTCCCTCTTTTTGAATATTTGTAATGCCAAACATTGTACATTTGCCATCTACCTCATATCGATGTAACTTTTTATCTAATCGAAATGCATATTCCTGCAAATAATTGACTATCTCTTCATCTTCAGTAGCAATACGCACATCAGAGCTTCTGCCATCACCCAACCATAAACCTAAAAAATATGGTTCTACATCTAAAGATTTTTCTTCAAACTCTACAGGCACTTTATAGCCTTTGTAATTTGTTTTAAACTTATCACTTTTATTGATATACTCTGAGATTTCTATATTTAGTACATCGCCATGCTTATGTCCGCCTTCATTACGAGAACGTTTTAAAGAGAGTATATGAGACTTATTGACACGATAATCAATCCCTTTATTTTGTCGTACCCAATACATCTCTTCACGACCTCTAGCAAGAGAGAGTACGTTACGATGTGTAGAGTCATCTCCCATAAGCTTATCGCCCACCTCAACATCTTCTACTTTTTTTAAACTACCATCATACATGAGTACCTTGGTACCTTTGCCCAAACATTTCCCCATCGCAGGTCGTGCTGCGATGATGACCAAATCCCCTTTACCAAACCCAGATGTTTTGTCATTCAGGTTTTTAAATCCTGTATCTGTACCTATGAGTTTCGAGTTCCCAAGTGCCTTCAGACGCTCTATCTCAGTCATCATTGCAAGGGTAATCTCTTTAGATTCTCTAAAGTCGTTCGAGGTTGAGTTTTGGGTAATTTCATAAAGCTTTTTCTCCACAAGATTCATAATCTCTTCTGCGGGCAAATCATCTTCGATGGTCACTTTTTTTATCTCTGTTGCCAGTGTAGCTAAAGCTCGTTTACTGGACTTAGCTTTTATCTCCTGCATATATGCAGCAGTATTAGAGATAGGATTTGCAGAGAGAATATCAAGCATTGCAACTTCATCAAATTTACCCATACTTGTCAGTTTTGTGCGTAAAAACTCATCATCAAGAGGTTTTTCTTCGTTATTGAGCTCTTCCATTGCAGCAAATACATGTTGATGAAATGGTAGATAAAAATCATGAGGAGAGAGTTTTGCCGCTATCTCTTCATAGGTTTCAGGATCAAAAATAACAGCAGAAAGGACTGCACGTTCGATGTTAAGGTTGTACATATTTTCCACTATTTGTTTTCCTTTGCAAACTTCTCTACTTCTTCCACAAATCTATCAACCAACTCTTCTTCTGGAAGACGTGCGACTACTTCACCTTTAAGCATAACAAGCCCTGATTCTTTACCATATGCTATTGCAACATCAGCATGTTTTGCTTCACCTATGGCATTGACCACACAACCCATAACGGAAACATCCATAGGGGTTTTTATATGTGCCGTTCGCTTTTCTACTTCTGCTACTGCTTTTACCAAGTCTGCTTCTATACGCCCACAAGTAGGGCAAGAGATGATGTTAAGTCCCTCCTTAATACGTCCTGAATCCTTGAGTATAGCTTTACCTACTTTTATCTCTTCTTCCAATTCTCCAGTAATAGAAATTCGCATCGTATCGCCAATACCATCAAGAAGCAACGCACCTAAACCAATAGAAGATTTAATGGTTGCATGAAAAATGGTTCCTGCTTCTGTCACACCCAAGTGAAAAGGATAGTCATTCTTAGTCCGTAACATTCTATAGGCATCCACAGTTCTTTCCACATCACTGGCTTTGAGAGAGACTTTAATGTCTGTAAATCCTAAGTCCTCTAAAAACTTAATGTTATAGTCCGCAGACGCTACCATACCCTCGGCTGTTGCACCATATTTATTTTCAAACTCTTCTTCAAGTGAGCCAGCATTTACACCAATACGCACAGGAAGAGAACGCTCTTGACACGCTTTTACAATCTCTTTTATCTTATGCTTATCGTTGATATTACCTGGATTAAAACGGATACAATCTACCCATTTTGCAGCTTCAAGTGCCAGTTTATAATTAAAATGTATATCTGCAATAATAGGCAAAGAAACCTGTTCTTTTATCGCCTGTAGTGCCAAAGCATCTTCCATCTTAGGCACGGCAACGCGTACCATATCAGCCCCTGCAAAGTGCAGACGGTTTATCTGTTCTACTGTCTCATATACATTATGGGTATCGGAATATGTCATCGACTGCACAGAGATAGGTGCATCTCCACCTACAGCTACATTTCCGACGTAAATTTTTTTGGTTTTTACTCTTGGTTTCATAAATATTGCCTTCATTATAATTGTTTTATTTTATCCAAAAATTATTAACCCGTAGGGGCGAACCCATGTGTTCGCCCTTTGGACGAAAAAGAAATTCAAATGTTATGATCATCCAAAGGGCAGACACATGGGTCTGCCCCTACGAAAATTCAACCGGGTCCATATCTATTTCTATCTCTCTACAATCAACACTATGTAAAGCTTTTAAAAGTGGTACTCTATTTTTAGCCCTAAGCAATATGTTAAACCTAAATTTATTTGCTACACGTTCTACGGGAGCCTTTCCTGAACCTACTATCTCTACATCTTTAAAAGCTTTAAGTTTTGTTACCGTATCTAAGGTAATTTTGGCGGCCTTGGCTTCATCTTTATGGGCTATGAGTATGCGTGCTAGGCTCACAAAAGGAGGGTAATCTGCCATCTCTAAAAATGCTAATTCATCTTTAATAAACAGTTCATAATCATTCAAATAGGTCTGAAAAAACTCTGGATCACCCGTTTGTACGATGACCTCGGCCTCTTTAGCACGTCCACTTCTTCCTGCTATCTGAAACAGTAGTGACATGGCACGCTCACGCGCTCTATAGTCAGCCAATCCTAAAATATAATCCAGTCCCATAATTACCGAGAGTGTAATGTTTGCATAGTCATGCCCTTTAGAGAGCATCTGGGTACCCAAGAGTAACTGGCTCTCACCTCTTTCAAAGCGCCCCAATGCATCTTTAAGTCTTTTGGCTGTGGTGATACTGTCTTTATCAAACTGCTCTACCTGTATGCCCTCTATCGCCTCTTCTATGACCTCTATGGCTTCTACTGTACCCATGCGGTCACTTTTTAGGGGTTGGTGTCCACATTGGGTACAGGTATCTACTATGGCTTCTGTAAAATTACAGTAGTGGCACTTTAAATGTTTAAACTTTCTATGCAGTGCCATACCTACCGAACAGTAAGGACATAAATGTGTCTTTCCACAGCTCTCACAATAGAGGTACTTAAAGTTCCCTCGTGTGGGTAAAAAAAGTAGTGACTGATTACCTGCTTTGTAGTGTGCATGCAAAGCATTTAACATCGTATGGTCTAACTTGTCACCTGTGACAAACTCATACTTTTTCTTTGTCTCCACAAAAGGCTTGTCCAACTTCACGATATCATACTTATGATACGAACCCATCGAAGGCGTAGCAGAGGCAAGCACGACCTTGGCCCCCATCTTCTGTCCCATGAGCACCGCTACATCACGTGCATGGTAACGTGGACGCGTCATCGCTTTATACGAGTCATCATGCTCTTCATCTACGATGATAAGCCCTAAGTTTGAAAGTGGCACAAACAATGCTGAACGAGCCCCTGCTATAATGTGTATACTCCCTTCTTCTATCCCTTGCAGAATGGACTCTTTTTTCTTCTTCGTAAGCTTAGAGTGCCACATCGCTACCCTGTCACCAAAATACACTTTGAGACGTTTTTCCATTTGAGGGGTAAGTGATATCTCAGGCATAAGAAATATGGAGGTTTTTCCTTCTTCAAGCATCTTGGCAAAGAGACTTATGAAAATTTCTGTTTTCCCTGAGCCTGTAACTCCAAATAGGAGGGATTTGTCTTTTTGTAAAATACTTTCATAGGCTTTTTGTTGGATTGTAGATAACGTAGGGGCAGACCCATGTGCCTGCCCTTTTTCTTGAAATGATGATATTTGAATTTCTTTCTCATCCAAAGGGCGAACACATGGGTTCGCCCCTACGGGGTACGGCAAAAACAACGAAATCGCCTCAGAGAATGAAGAGAAATAATACTCGCTTATAAACTTAGCAATCGCTATCTGTTCAGCACCATAACACTTTTCACTCACAGCAACTACCTCAACAGTCTCAAACGTAGGTTTTTCTACTTCTGCTACGACCACAGCATCTTTTACTGTAGTCTTTAAAGGTACAATTACGACAGAACCTAGGGTTAGTTCTTGCGTAGAAACATAGGTAAGATTTGGGGCAGATGACCGAAGTAGTACTATCTTATAATATTTCAAAGGTTTATTTTTTTATGTATTGGTGTTATTTGCATTTTTTATTTTAGCAGATGTAGGCTTATGGGTGGGTCTATGGGGATTAAATGATATTTAAGGTATACGTTCCCAGCAAAAATGATGGGAACAAAAGAAAGCCATCTTATTCATATACTTTACAGATTGTCGCCGAGGATGTACATTTAAGTATATTGGTTGGCTGTAACGCAAAGACTACATCATTAGAAGGACCATGAAAGGTAAATGACTTGCCATCTGCACTTGTACTCCACCCGTTACACCCTGATGATGTACAACTCTTGACAGGGAAACTAAGTAGCTTTGAAAAATTGTTCCCTATTTCTGCAGGGGTAATATTGGCTGTTTTTCCTTGAAGAATATTTTTTTGACGTAGCATTGCAAGTGCACTTCGTGCAGAGACAATATCTGACTTAGCTTTGGAAATATAAGCTTCTTCTGCTGTATTTTGAAACTTTGGTACTGCAATAGCCGACAAAATACCAAGAATAATAATGACAAATATCAGCTCTGTTAATGTAAATGCTTTTTGGTTTTTGGTTTGCATAATAATTTCCTTCAATATATTTTAAGTATATCATTATTTGTATTAAATATTAAAAAATCAGAGAAATTTAAAGAGAAATGAGAGAGTATTATTCATCATCTAGATGATGAATAAAGTTTAAGTAATATATGTTCCCCACCAAGATGGTGGGGACAAATAAGCTGTTTGGAACTCGTTATTGATTTTTACTTCCAAGAAGCCATCTAGTACCATCCCATACGTCACATACTGGTGAACGTGTCAAATCTCCATCACTACAAGCAACTGTATATGTTGTACCACCTACTGTTTCCTTTGCTATAGAAGCTGTAGGGGCTCCATCATTCACAGTACCTGAAAAATCAAATCCTACAGCTTCGAAGTCAGCAGGAGCAAATCCTGGAGCAGAGGACAATATCAAGCCATTTGGTGCAGGAAGATCTCTCAGGATATTCGCTCCATAAGCTGCAACAATTGCACCATTATTATTTTCTCTTAAAGATTTACTCCAAACACCTGGCATAATTGAACGTGATAATGTACCTGCGTAAGCTTGTATTTTAGCTATTTCTGCATCTTCCGATACACCTTGCAGTTTAGGTATCGCTACCGCTGCCAAAATTCCGATAATTACAATTACAAAGATCAATTCGATCATTGTGAATCCGCGTCTCATGTTATTCATGATTAACTCCTGTTAAAATGTTTTAGTATCAGTTCAGTAACTGACCTGTGGAAGTATAACATAAAAAATGTCACAAAAATGTCAAAGGACAAAAATTATCTTCTAAAGCCCATCTAATGTTTCTATAAGTAGTTCTATCTCATCTTCATATGAGGTAGCTTGTTTAGCTAGGCGAAGGTAGGCCTTTAGGAGCTTGTCGGGTTTGTTATCTGTGCTTAGGTTGATGCCTGATGCTTGTAAATCTTGGTTTACAAAGTCTGCAAAGTCATCTTCCAATTTAATCTCGTAACGGTTTCCAGATACTGTAAGTGCAACATTTTTCATGGTTTTCCTTTTTACCTTAAGCTAAAAGTGACTCTACTTGCATAATGATTTTTTCTATCTCAGCATCTTTTTCTTCTAATTCTTCTCTAAGTGTAGCAACCGTTGCTTCCAGTGTTTGGCACTGGGTGGTCTTTGCTTCTACTTCTATAAGCAAAGATTCTTTTGCTTTTTGTGCTTCTGCTACGCCTGCAAGTTGACTTCTAAGGTCTGCATTTTGTGCTTTTAGGGCTTCGTGGTCTTTTTTCCATTGTTCTATTTTTTCTTGTAGTCTATTTAAAGCTGCCATTATCTTCTCCGAAAAATTTGTTGTGTTATAATAGCGAAAATTTAAAAAAAACAACATAAAACAAAAGGGTAATTTTGCCAAACTTCACAGTCGCTAGTCCATACAAACCTGCGGGTGACCAACCCACCGCTATTGATGCACTTTCTGCTTCTATAGAAGCTGGCAATCAATACCAAACGTTACTAGGTGTCACAGGTTCAGGAAAGACCTATACCATGGCAAAAGTCATCGAACGTACGAAAAAACCAACACTTATCATGACGCATAACAAGACACTTGCTGCGCAACTCTACTCCGAGTTTAAAAGTTTTTTTCCTAACAACCATGTGGAATACTTCATCTCTTACTATGACTACTACCAGCCAGAAGCCTACCTACCACGGCAAGATTTGTTTATAGAAAAAGACTCTTCGATTAATGAGGAGTTAGAACGTTTACGTTTAAGTACAACTGCTTCACTACTACACCATGACGATGTCATTGTTATCGCATCTGTGAGTGCCAACTATGGGTTGGGGAGTCCAGAGGACTATAGAAGCATTGTTCAGAAACTCACCGTAGGAGAAGAGCATAATCAAAAAGCACTACTACTGAGACTTGTAGACATGGGGTACAAGCGAAACGATGAGTTTTTTGACCGTGGAGACTTTAGAGTCAATGGCGAGGTGATAGACATTTACCCTGCTTATGCAGAGGAGTTTGCCATTCGCGTAGAGTTTTTTGGAGACGAGATAGAAGCCGTGTATGAATTTAACTCTCTTACAGGCGAAAAACAAGAGGAGATGAAAGAAGTCACTATCTACTCTGCCAATCAGTTCATCGTAAGCAAGGAGAAACTTGCGCATGCGGTCAAAACCATAGAAGAAGAACTAGGTGAGCGTCTCAACTACTATCAAGAGCATGACCGTATGATAGAGTATAACCGACTCAAGCAACGTACAGAATTTGACTTAGAGATGATAGAAGCTACAGGTATGTGTAAAGGGATAGAAAACTACTCACGTCACCTCACAGGCAAAGCACCTGGAGAGACCCCCTACTCCATGATGGACTACTTTGAAGCGATGCATGATGACTATCTTGTCATCGTCGATGAGTCTCATGTATCGTTACCACAGTTTAGAGGGATGTATGCAGGAGATAGAAGCCGTAAAGAGGTACTGGTAGACCATGGCTTCAGACTACCCTCTGCACTAGACAACCGTCCACTTCGTTTTGAAGAGTACATCGACAAAGCACCCCACTACCTTTTTGTTTCTGCTACCCCCAATGAGCTGGAAACGGAGCTCTCTTCTGTGGTAGCCCAACAAGTCGTACGTCCTACAGGGTTGTTAGACCCTCCCATAGAAGTCATAGACTCTACCTATCAGGTAGAAAACTTGCATGACCGTATGAAACCTGTCATCGAAAAAGGTGAGCGCATACTCATCACTGTACTTACGAAAAAAATGGCAGAAGAGCTGAGTACCTACTACAACGACTTAGGGCTCAAATGTCGTCATATGCACTCAGACATGGACGCCATAGAACGTAACCAAACCATACGCTCTTTACGTTTGGGGGAGTTTGATATCCTCATAGGAATTAACTTGCTTAGAGAAGGACTTGACCTGCCAGAAGTAAGCCTCGTTGCCATACTAGACGCGGATAAAGAAGGATTTTTACGCTCTAAAACCGCACTAGTACAAACTGCTGGACGTGCTGCACGTAATGCCAATGGTCGTGTGCTTATGTATGCCAAAAAGATGACTGACTCTATGAAATTCACTATAGAGACCACACAGGCACGTCGTGAAAAGCAGATAGCATACAATAAAAAACATGGTATTACGCCAAAGACTACGCTTCGCGATTTAGACACAGACCTTAAAGTAGAAGATGCAGGTGAACTTTATAATAAACGCTCAAAAATGGATAAGATGCCAAAAGCTGAGAGACAACAGCT
>JALXBG010000063.1 GCA_026991605.1 Sulfurovum sp. | reverse complement strand
AAGCATCGCCTCAAAATCTACTTCTTCTATTTCGATATCTTCGAACTTCATACCTATCCTTATGTGTACACAAATTTTGCGTTATTATACCTTTTTAAACATAAATGTGGCTTATAGAAATGTGAACTCCAAACTATGTACGACACAGTCTAGAGCAAGATGAAAAAAAGTAACGGGTTCAAAAAGTTTTAACGGGAAATACTCTCTAAAACTTCAAAATAGGTAGGAAATGTTTTGGCTGTACATTCAGGATCATTAATCGTCACAGAGACAGGTTCAAGTGCCAAAAGTGAAAAGCACATCGCCATTCTATGGTCATCATAGGTATCAATCGCTGCGTGTTTGAGCTGTTTTGGAGGCGTAATTTTAAGATAATCTTCCCCTTCTTCTACCTCAGCACCCACTTTACGTAACTCAGTAGCCATCGCGTAGAGTCTGTCTGTCTCTTTTACTCTCCAATTATAGATATTACGCAGTGTTGTAGTGCCTTCTACAAAAAGTGCAGTTGTTGCTATCGTCATTGCAGCATCAGGTATATGATTAAAATCCATATCAATAGCGCGAAGTGTATCACGAGTAACAGAAACATACGTTTCTCCCCACTCTACCCTTGCACCCATTTGTTCTAAAACATCCACAAATTCAATATCACCTTGTATGCTATTTCTACCTATACCTGTCACTTTTACAGTACCACCTTTTATAGCAGCGGCAGCTAAAAAATATGAGGCTGAACTTGCATCACCTTCCACCATAAATCTCTCTACAGCTTTATAGGTTTGCCCTGCTTGAATACTAAATATTTTATAGTTATCATTCACCACCACCACACCAAAATCTTTCATAATATCAAGTGTAATGTCTATATAGGGTTTAGAAACAAGTTCCCCCATGATAGTAATGTACATGTCATTTTTTGCTAGTGGTGCAGCCATAAGAAGTGCCGTTAAAAATTGACTAGAGATAGCCCCATCTATACGCACTTTTCCACCTTCTAAACCATTGGCTTCAATAGTCAATGGTGGATAGCCATCATTTTCTAAGTACCCAATATTTGCTCCAGCCTGACGTAAGGCATCTACCAGATGTCCTATAGGTCGCTCTTTCATACGTGGTTCACCCGTGAGTGTGTAGGTACCCTGACCTAAACATAGCGCCGCACAAAGTGGACGCATAGCCGTACCTGCATTCCCTAAAAAAAGCTCTTGAGGGGTATCACAATGTATAGCACCACCATTACCTACAATAATACACTCTGTTTTATCTTTTGAGAGTCTATAGCGAATACCTAATTGTTTTAGGGCATTAAGCATATATCGCGTATCGTCACTCTCTAAAAGATTGGTTATTTTTGTGGTGCCCTCTGCCAAAGCGGCAAGCAAGAGTGCTCTGTTGGAAAGGCTTTTTGACCCGGGGAGATTTACCTCTCCGTCTATTTTAGAAATAGGTTTTAGCGTGAGGCTGTTCATGAGATTGTTTCTACTTTTTTTATCTCTTGAATTTTATCAATTACATTTTGTACTATCCAATCAGGTGTAGATGCACCTGCAGAAATGCCACATAACGCTTTATCATCAAACCAAGATGCTTCAAGTTCTTTTTCATTCTCTATTAAATAGGAAGTATCACAATCACGTTTACAAATACTATGGAGTTGTTTTGTATTGGAAGAGTGTTTCCCACCGATAACAATCATCACATCGGCGTCTTTTGCCAATTCAGCTGCAGCATCTTGATTTTCAAAAGTTGCAT
>JALXBG010000062.1 GCA_026991605.1 Sulfurovum sp. | reverse complement strand
CCAAAGAAAAAACACTCACACTTAGAGGCTTAGAAGAGGGCACTATAGATGTAGTGGTAGGAACACATGCGTTACTCAAAGCTAAGTTTAAAAACCTAGCCCTTGTCATCATAGATGAAGAGCATAAATTTGGTGTGAAACAAAAAGAAGCACTCAAGGAGATAGCTATAGATGTACATCTGCTTTCTATGTCTGCTACACCCATCCCTCGTTCACTAAACCTTGCTATGTCTGATGTAAAATCTTTTTCTGAAATTTTGATACCTCCTACGGAACGTTTAGGGGTAAGAACCTTTGTGAAGTCGTATGATGATAAAGTCATTAAAGAAGCGATTTTACGAGAGATACGTAGAGGTGGACAGATATTTTATGTCTTTAATTCTATCGCAGGGATAGAAGAGAAGAAAAAAGTACTTTTAGAGATACTCCCCAAACTTCGCATAGCCGTGTTGCACTCCAAAATATCTGCCAAAGAGACAGAAGATGAGATGATGAAATTTGAAGATGGGGAGTATGATGTACTGCTCTCTACTTCCATCGTAGAGTCAGGCATACACATGCCTCATGCCAATACGATGATAGTCGATGGAAGCGATAACTTTGGGATAGCCGACTTGCATCAGCTTCGTGGACGTGTAGGTCGTGGAGGAAAAGAGGGCTACTGTTATTTTATGGTGACAGACAAAGAGCGTTTGACAGACAATGCCAAACGGCGACTGCTGGCACTGGAATCCCACTCAGACTTAGGATCTGGCGCGGTACTTGCTTTCCATGACCTAGAGATACGCGGAGGAGGGAACATCATCGGGGAAGCCCAATCTGGACACATTAAACAGATAGGGTACTCGCTTTACTTGCGTATGCTTGAAGATGCCATTAAAGAACTGAGTGGACAAGACAAAGAAGTCGCCCATAACATCGATATGAAACTCTCAGTTGACGCGTACCTGAATGAAGAACTCATAGAAGAAGACAGATTAAGACTTGAACTTTATAGACGGCTTTCTCTTTGTGAGAGTACAGGTGAAGTCTATGAGATAGAAGCAGAGATTGCTGACAGGTTTGGGAAGTTAGATACGATTACCAGACAATTCATTGATGTTATCGTTATGAAAGTACTTGCACGTGAAAAGGGCATCTCTAAAGTTTCATCGTATGGAGAGAATGTCTTTATTGAATTTAGAGAAGAGGGTGTAAAGAGAGTGCAATTAAAATCCAATTCTAAAGATGATGATGACATTATTGCTACGGCAATGGCATATTTGAAAAAGTAAGCACAGACTAATACTCGACATACTATACTTTATCTATAGAATATTAGATGTGCCCTAAATAAGGATAATCAATGCGCTTTTTTGAAGCAGAAATCTTAAAAGGTAAATATTTTCCACCTAAAAGCCGTGAAAGACTTCGTGCTACAATGGTTAATCTTTTTATTTTGGTAGGTATTTTTATTATTTTACTGTATGCCTATGAAAATCTTGGGCAAGGCTACTATGTGATGTTGACAGTGGAGATGTTCATTGTTTTTATTCTAACGGTTGCCTATCTTGTATTTCCCCATTACGTAAGTATTAATACCACATCTTATATGATACTTGGTGCATTTACCTTTTTACTTGCTATTTCTTTTGTTGTTCCTGACAAAGACCCAGAACTTTCACTTTTCTGGCTAGCAGCACTTCCTATTTTTGTGTTTTTCTTTTTAGGTGTGGATAAAGGTATCAGGTGGAGTACCAATATGTTTCTCATTTTGCTTTTTATTCCTTTCTTTTCTTTTATTACAGGTATAAAATTTGTCTATGAATGGGAACTCTTGTCTCAAATACTTCTTGGATATCTAGTAGTTTCTTATATGCTGTACATTATTGAGAGTGAGAGAAGTTCCTATGAGAAAAAATTGGCGATAGCATTAGAAGAAAACCAAATGCTTTTTAAAGAAGTGCACCACCGTACCAAAAATAATATGCAGGTGATTATGGGCTTACTTGAAACACAATCTTTTAAGATTGATGAACCCAAATATAAAAAAATGTTTGAGACCCATGTCGATAGGCTTAAAGCTATGAGTTTGATGCATAAAAATCTCTATACCAATCACTCTTATGAAGAGGTGGATATACATGAATACCTGAATGAAATAGCAAAAAGTTTAAAAACTTATACGCAGCATAAAATTATTATAAATGTTGATTCTATTATGGTTGATATGAAGATTGCTATGAATATTGGATTGATTTTTAATGAAGCTGTCACGAATGCAATAGAACATGCTTTTGATGAAGATGAAGTAGGAGAGATAAATATAGTATTTAAACATATTGGTGAACGTTGTGTGTTTCTTATTAGAGATAATGGAAAAGGTTTTGACAGTTCGAAAAATTATAAGTCACTGGGTATGACTTTAATTAAAGATTTGGCAGGGACTTTGATGAATAGTAGTCTCATGATTAAGAATAGTGAAGGTACACTTATTAAAATTTATTTTAATTTAGAGGAGTATGCATAATGATTTTACCAAAAAATATTGTTATTGTCGAAGATGAAGTCATTACGCAACGTTATTTACAAGATATTTTGTCTCAATATGAGATAACTGTATCAGCATGTTTTGATAATGCAAAAGATACATTGGCTCATCTACGAGGTATACCTTGTGATTTGTTGTTAATGGATATTAATATTAAAGGGGCAATGGATGGTATACAGTTAGCAAGAGAAATTTTACGTACAGTGACATTGCCTATTGTATTTATCACAGCACATAATGATGACGATACTTTGGAAGAGTTACTTGAACTCGCACCTTACGGATTTATTGGTAAACCCTTTTCAAGTAAAGATGTGTTGGTGACACTGAAAGTTGCCTATAAACGTTATTTGACACATATAGAATCTTTTATATCTAAAGAGAAAGAAGTATTAGATATTGAGATTAATAGAACATACCATTATTCTAAACAGACTAGTGAACTGTATGAGAACGATATATGTGTGAGATTAAACAAGAAACAAAGAATGCTCTTGTCCATTTTGGCATCTCACCCTAATCGTCCTGTGTCTTATGATTTACTTATTTCGAAAATATGGGAAAATGATACAATTGCAGATTCTGCATTACGTACATTAGTCTATTCATTACGTAAACTTTTACCCGAACTTCCTATTGTGTCACATAGTAAAATAGGTTATATGTTAGCGATAGAATAAAGGCACCTATCTATTAGGAGTGTCCTAAAGTAAAGGATAATTTGAATGGTTGATTATAAAATACTGTATACCTTAACAAAAACAATGACCATATTACTGGTAGAAGATTGTGAGCCTTTACGTAAAGAGATGGCAGAGGTATTGGAGGAGTTGGTAAAAACTGTAATCTGTGTATCAGATGGGAAAGAAGCGCTTTCCTTTTATCTTGATGCTCAGAAAGAAAATAAAAAATATGATATCATCATCTCTGATATACAAATGCCACATATGAATGGGGTAGAATTTGCCAAGAAAATACGTGAAATCAATGAAAAACAAGTCATCTACATACTCTCTGCTTATACTGATAAAGAATATTTATTAGAACTTATCAATATTAATATTGCAAAATTTATTACCAAGCCAATTGATTATGATGAACTGTTTTCTATTTTATATAAAGAGAGTCAAAAAATAGATTTAAGTCAAACTGACCAGTCATCTTCAGTTCAGATTGAGTTTGCTAAAGATTATATCTGGAATACAGATACACGTATTTTAACCTATGGAGACAATGTTGTAGAATTGACCAAGTATGAATTACTAGTATTGCAGTTTTTTATAGAAAAACAAGGATATATATGCAGTAGTGATGATATTGTGAATAAATTTTATGAATATGATATAGAACTCAGTGAACGTAATGTAAGAAATCTTATTTTTAAATTGCGTAAAAAAATACCAGAAGAGTGCATTCAAAACGTGTATGGCTTAGGATATAAATTTACATTTTTAGGTTAAGATATCCATGTATTATGTTTAACTCCCATTAACCTCCATCAAGTAAACTCTTCTTAATAAAATATTTAGGAGAAACACTTGAGTAAAATCATAACAAATATTAAAACAGAAATAAGTAAAGTCCTTGTCGGTCAAGATAAAATGGTCGAAGGATTACTTGCAGGCTTACTTTGTCGAGGTCACATCTTGCTTGAAGGTGTACCTGGACTGGCTAAAACAACCGCAGTTAATGCACTGGCTAAAACACTTGGGTTGGACTTTAAACGTGTACAGTTTACCCCAGATCTTTTACCTTCAGACATTATAGGAACTGAAATTTATGATCCGTCTAACAATGCCTTTAAAATTAAACAAGGGCCAATTTTCACGAACTTACTGCTAGCAGATGAGATAAACCGTGCTCCGGCAAAGGTACAGTCTGCACTACTTGAAGTAATGCAGGAGCGTCAAGTAACTATTGGGGATGAGACCTTTAAAATTGACCTTCCTTTCTTGGTTATGGCAACACAAAATCCTGTAGAACAAGAGGGTGCGTATGAACTTCCTGAAGCACAGTTAGACAGGTTTATGATGAAAATTGTTGTGGGTTACAACACAAAAGAAGAAGAGCTTGAAATCGCACGGCGTGTGGCAAACAATAGTTTTGAAGAGATACAACAAGTCGCAACCATAGATGACCTCAATACCATACGTGAAGAAGCATTGGCTGTCCATATGGATGAAGAGATAGAGAAATATATCATTGAACTAGTCGCGGCAACGCGTGATCCTAAAGCGTATGGTCTTGAAGAACTTGAAGCCTACATTGAGTTTGGAGCAAGTCCAAGAGCAAGTATTGATATGTATAAGGCAGCACGTGCAATTGCATACTTAAAAGGACAAGATTTTGTGAGTCCAATAGAGATAGCATATATTGCTAAAGAGATTTTACGTCACCGTATTATTTTATCGTATGAAGCACAGGCTGAAGAAATTACAACAGATGAAATTATAGAAAAGATTTTAGCTGCTGTTCCAATTCCTTAGGATTCTATAGATGAATAAAGCAGTTAAGAAAATCGTCCTTAAAACCAAAAAACAAGTCTATGGAGATATGCTGGGCAATAATGCCTCTTTATTTCAAGGCGAAGGTTTTGAGTTTGCAGAGTTACGTGAGTATATCTATGGGGATGATGTTCGTAAGATAGATTGGAAAACTACAGCGAAACTGGGTAAACCTTTTGTAAAAGTTTATAAAGAAGAGCGTGAGTTAAATGTAGTAGTTGTCTCGATGCTTTCAGGATCAACATACTTTGGTACAGTGAAACAAAAGTCTGACGTCATCGCTGAGACAGTAGCAACATTAGGTTTTTCAGCCATTAAAAATGCTGACTTATTTTCACATATGATTTTTGCAGACAAAATGTATGGGCTTTCTAAGCCAAGTAAAAAACTTTTTTCTGTACATAAAGCTGTGGAAGATGTACTGGAATTTGATCCTTTAGGAAAAGAAGCAAACTATACGGCTTTGGTGGAGACACTGATTAGTCGTTTGAAAAAGAAAGCCTTGTTATTTATTGTCTCTGATTTTGTAGGTGAAATAGACTTGAAACTTTTGGCTAAGAAACATGATGTCTTTGCAGTCATTGTTCGTGATAAGTTTGAAGAAGATCCACGTGAACTGGGCTATCTTAGACTCATAGATATGGAGACAAAGCAAAGTTTTGAAGGTGATATAGACAGCAGTACATTAAAAAATTATAAAAAAACACTGTATGAGAATGATGAGAAACTGTATAAGCAGTTTAAAAAACAGGGGGTACGCTTTACAAAAGTATATACCCATGAAGAACCAACTTTGAAACTCATGAAAAAAATGCGATAAGGAGTGACAATGAATGAACAAAATATTAGTGCGCAGCTCCGTGATATTAAACCCTTGTTAGAGATACCTGATAGTTCTTATTATATCTATTGGGGCTTAATCACTTTTGCTATCTTACTGGTAGTAGGTATACTGTTTTTTGTGTTGAAAAAACTATGGGATAACAGAAAAATAAACCTTGCAAAAGGGTATTTGGAAGCCATGAAGAAAATAGACTGGGTAGATACGAAGAAGTCAGCCTATGAAGCAACACATTATGCAAGACTTTTAGCTACAGATGAGCGAAGAAAAGAGCTCTTTTCACAGCTTGAGCCAATGCTAGAGAAATATAAATATAAAAAAGAGGTGAACGAAGTAGACAAAGATACACGTAACAAGTTTAACCTCTATGTGCAGGTGGCAGATGAGTCAGTTTAGTTTTGAATATCCATATCTATTGGCACTGATATTTGTGTTTATCTTATGTGCCAAATATTGTAAAGAGCGTAGCAGGGCTATCTTTTTTCCACATGTGAAAACCTTGATGGTACAAGGGCATGGTGGTTCGTCATTGTTGACGTGGCTCAAGTGGATAGGTATTACCGCTGCAGTCATAGCACTGGCATCACCAGTCATTACAAAGTCTTATACAAACTCCAAGAAAGAGGGACGAGACATTGTGCTGATAGTAGATTCGTCAGATTCTATGCGTCAACGTGGGTTTGATCCTAGTGACATTATGAAAAGTAAGTTTGATGTAGTCAAAGAAGTGGTAGGTGATTTTATACAAAAGCGTAAAGATGATCGTATCGGTATGGTGACCTTTGCAGATATTGCATTTATTGCGTCTCCATTAACGTTTGAGAAGAAGTTTCTGACCGATATTACCAAAATGCAACGTATGGGAATCGCAGGTAAACGTACAGCCATTAACGATGCCATCGTACAAAGTTATAATCTTTTGAGTAAGAGTAAAGCGAAGTCAAAGATAGCTATATTGCTCACCGATGGTGTAGACAATATGTCTAAAATTCCTTTTCAAGATGTGATTAATCTCATTAAGAAACGGGATATTAAACTCTATACCATTGGCATTGGTGATGCACGTGATTATAATGGTGCCTACCTTAAAGCCTTGGCTGACGCTGGGCATGGTGAAGCATATGGGGCAAGAGATGCCACAACATTAGAAAAGATTTATGAAGAGATAGACAAACTTGAAGCGACTAAAATAGATGATAAAAAGATTGTACAGCATACATACCTGTATATCTATCCACTCTTTTTAGCGATTTTGAGTTTACTACTTTTCATGTATATAAGAAATAGTAAAGGAGTGTAAGATGAGTTTTGTTAATCCTCAGTTTTTTTGGGCGCTCATTATTCCTTTTGTGGTTTTCGTTTTTTTGATTAGCACAAATAAAGAGAAGCTTTCACGTGTTTTTGATGAGAAAGTACTTAAACGTCTCACAGCAGCGGATGAAGGTATGCCGATGATGGTGCGTAATATCTTGATGTTACTCGCTATCTTTTTCATGATAGTAGCGATAGCACGTCCTGTCATAGAGAAGGGTGACAAGAAGGTAGAAGTACAAGGTTTGACACTGCTTACGGCATTGGATATCTCTGGTTCGATGCGTAGTAGAGATGTCTATCCTGACCGTTTAACCTTTGCCAAAACGAAGATGGCACAGTTTTTTGATGCCATGCCAAGTGATGAGATAGGTGTAGTAGCATTTGCCTACAGTCCTTTTGTTTTAGCTCCTTTTTCATCTGATAAAGAGACACTTAAAATGATGGTAGAGGGTGTGGATGATTCCTATATTAACATGGGTTCTACTGATTTTTCAGCATTAGGTGAGTTGGCAAGTAATTTGTTAGAAGAGAAGAAACCTAAGATTTTAGTACTCTTTACTGATGGTGGTGATGAAGAAGCCATCGCAGGTTTTGCAGATATTCTTAAAGCTAATGATATAGACCTATATGTAGTACTTGTAGGTACTGATAAGGGCGCGCCTGTCATTGATGAAAATGGTAAACCTGTAGTACAAAAAGATGGTACAATTGCCATCACACAGCGTAATGATGCTTTAGGTGAACTCGCTAAAGAGAATGGTGGTGCATACGTCGTAGCAAGTAATGGAAAAGAAGATATACAACAGTTAGTCAATGTCATTAAAGGCAAATATAAAAATCAACAACAAGGTGCAGTGACAGTCAAAGAGAGAGTGGAGTATTTTTACTATCCACTTGGATTTGGACTCTTGTTGCTGCTTATAGCCTTTAGCTCAATGCCCGAGAGAAGTAAAAATGAAAAATTAAAAATTAAAAATGGAGGTGAAGTATGAAAAAATTAATTATACTATTCACTATTCACTATTCACTATTCACTACGCTTTATGCGGGGATTACAGATTTTAAGACCATAGACAAAGCGACAAAAGCGTATGAAGCAAAAGAGTATACAAAAAGTGCTAGCCTTCTTAAAAAACTAGATGCAAAAAGTCCTCAAAAACAATATGATTTAGGGAATGCTTTGTATAAAAGTAAAAACTATGATGGAGCACTTGAAGCATATAAAAAGGCTGAAGGTGTAGATGAAGCGACACGTTTACATAACATAGGAAACAGCCATTTTCAAAAGAAAGAGTTAGACAAGGCGATAGAAGCGTATGAGAAGTCTCTCAAACTTAGAGACGATAAGGATACAAAGTTTAACCTTGAACTTGCAAAGAAAATGAAGAAGAAAAAAGAAGAACAGAAGAAAAAACAGCAGAAAAAAGATCAAAAAAACCAAAAGAAAAAAGACGACAAGAAAAAAGACAATAAGAAAAACAAAGATCAAAAAGATAAGAAAAAAGATCAAAAGAAAGACGACAAAAAGCAAAACAAGAAAGACCAGAATAAAAAAGACCAGAACAAAAAAGATAAAAAGAAACAAGACGATAAGAAAAAGAAAGATAAAAAAGATGGCAAAAAAAAGGACGATAAGAAAAAAGAGGGCAAGAAAAAACAAGATGAAAAAAAGAAGTCGGACTCCCAAAAAGAGAAAAAGCCAAAAGATAAAAAAGGTGACAAGGACAGTGCCCAGTCTCAAGCCCAAAAGAAAAAGAGTAAAGAAGAGAAATTGAAAGAACAAGAGTTAAAGCGTCTGATGAAAAAGATGCAAAAAGGTAAAACACCTACGATGATGTATCAAATGGGTGCAGGCAAGAAGCCAAGAAAGGATGATGATGTTAAGCCATGGTAAAACATTGTTTATGCTGTCTGCGTTCTTTGCTTTTATACCTCTGGCAGTCGCAAACGGCAAAGCCGCCCTACGGGTACGATGCTCCTTTGTCGGCATAAAAACAAAGAACTATTTTTTTATAGGAGAAAACAAATGAAAAAAATACTATTTACACTATTAGTTATTCACTATTCACTATTCACTCTGCTACAAGCAGCCGGTGTAAAAGCTACTGTAGATACAGTAGAAGTCGTTAAAGGTAATCCTGTAACACTACGCATCAAAGCAACAGGCGGAAATGCAGCATTTCCTCGTATCTTGATGGTTGGTACGGTACCTGTTACAGGTACATCAACCTCAAGTAGTAGAAATTTAAGTATGACAAATGGATCAGTTACTTCTGAAGTGAGCACAACTAAAACTATACAGTTTATACCAGAACATGATATGACTATTCCTTCTTATACGGTTAATATTTCTGGTAAAAAATATAAGACGGATTCTATAGATATAAAAGTCGTTAAATCAAATGCGCCTACGACAGATGGCAATGTACTCTTTACATTAAAGATGCAAGCGAACAAAACAAAAGTACATGTAGGTGAATCTTTTATGGTGACGGTGTACTTTTCTTTGCGTAAGGATGTGAAGCTTTCGCAAGAGGTACAATATACACAGCCTGACTTATCTGACTTTGTTGTGGTAAAAGATGCAGAGCAAAAAGCTTATATAAAAGGGAACTATCAAGTACAAGAAGTGCGTTACATTGTTACAGCACAAAAAGAAGGGAACTTTACAATTGCTCCTGCACATGCAAAAGTAGGTGTACCAGATAGAAGCAGAAGAGATATCTTTGGTATGACCTTTGGTACTAAATGGTATCAGACAGCATCAAATCCACTTCAAATAGAAGTACTGCCTCAAACAAAAGATGCAGACCTGATTGGTGACTTTAAAGTGACATCAAACATTGATGCACAGGAGGTAAAAGCCAACAAACCTGTCAACCTCACAATCAAGATAGAGGGGAAAGGAAATCTAGAAAATTTTGAGTTTCCAAAGTATGAGATAGATGGTGTTACTGTATACAGCGATGAAGCCAAAGTAGATACAAAAGTTGTAAATAATGAACTTTATAGTATCTATACAAAAAGTTTTGCATTTATATCAGATGCAGATTTTCATATTCCTGAGCGTACATTTAGTATGCTAGATACTAAAACGGACACGGTTAAAAATCTCATTGTTCCAGCGTATGATGTGAAGGTGAAAAATAATACTAAGAGTACAACAACAATGGCAACTACACCTAAAAATGGTATGGTGCAAACCAAGCTTACCCAAACAAACACACCTAAAGAGGTAGTAGTAGAGAAGAAAGTAGAAGTGAAAACAGTTGCATGGTGGATGCTCTCCTTGGCATTTTTGGCTGGTGTTGTAGCAATGTATCTGGTACGTTTCATCCCAACAAGAAAACAAAAACCATACAAAGAGAGTGAAGCACTTAAAATCCTCTATGGACATATGAGTGAAGACCCTAAAGTAGAAGAAATGGTACGTAAACTCTATGCTAAAAAGAATGGCGACAAGTCTGTCCAAATAGACAAAAAAGAACTCAAAGAGATGGTAGAGCGTTTTAGATAGTACTTCTTTCTTTGTGGCAATACTTAAAGTTGCCACATGGAGAGTAAAAAGTTACTATTTCCCCCTCCATTTTAAATAAAATTCAATCTATTAAAAGGCATAATAAATCATATGTGACACGAAACGTGACGTAATTATTGTAGTATCTATGTATGATACCTGCATTGTTCTGTGAGGGTATTTACTTTTTAAGTGAAAAAAGGGGAGAGAAAATATGTTTTTTAGAAAATTTTTTATTGGGGTTTTTTTGTTTGTTGGCTTGAGCGTTGTAGGATATGCTACAACTCAAGCTGATGAACGAAATATGCTATTTGTTAAAGATAATGCTTTAGAGGTTTCTTTAGCATCACATATATATAATCGAACATCTATAGATGTTAACAATACATATCAAATTGACTTTTTAGGTACAAGTAATATTGTAAAGTTAATTAAATATAAAAATGATACTTATAGCGGATTTACGGCTGGTATTTACAAGGTTATATCTGGTGATAATATAGGGAAAGTTATCATTGTCTTTGGTGGTACTACAGCAGGAGACAGACTTGATTCGACAAGACAGAGTATTTCAGATATTTTAACAGACTTAAACCTTTTGAATTTTACTAAAGAAGATAGGCAAATACTGCAAACAAGATTATTTATGGATATATTCCAATCAAGTCCTGAGGCAAGTAGTAATGATATTATAATAGTTGGACATTCTCTTGGTGGAGGTCTGGCACAATATGCTAGTATGTACTCTGGTATAAAAGCTTTAACTATAAATACAGCACCTCTACCTATATCTGAAGTTTCTCAGTCATATATTGTAAATTCTGTTACCGATATAGCAGCCAGTGATTTATTAACAAACACAAAATATGAAAACCAAATTACTAATTTGATGGTTCCTCAAGATCCTTTAACATCTATGTTGTATATGGTCGAAGGATATGAAAATGGAAATTCTGATCAAGCAGAAAGAATACAAAACTTTCTAAAATCCTATGAAAGTAATTTGTGGTTTCAAGCCATTAAAGCAACCGATGCATATCTTGATGATAGCGTTTTAAAAGGGCAGTATAATAGTATTGCAGAATCTTTTTTATCATTGGTTGCATACGGAATCAGTAAGTTCTCTGAGGATTTTGGTACAACAGAAGGCATAGATGCATTTTATCTTTACAAAGCATTTGTAAAATTAAAAAACAATGATATAAAAGGTTTTATTGATAATGTAAAATTAACTTTTGGTATTCCTGATGTTGTAAAATTAAAACGATTAATGATTGGTAAAAGAGTAATACTCCCACTGAATATAATAGGCGTAAATGCACACCTTATGGGACCATTAATGGATGCAAGTAGTAAATATTTTAATCTATATAATACTGTCGCAATGGCAATTATTTCTCCTTTGAATATAAAAAATGATAATTTATATACAGACAATGTATTGGATATTGCTATACATACCATTAACAGTGTAGAAAATACAGATATTCGTAAATCACTGTTTAATTTAAAAAAATATGAGGCGGGTGAAGTTGAAATAAATTCTTTTCTCTTTCAAGATATTGATACTATAGAATTTGGTAATAGCGTCGATGATAACAGATTAGAAGATTATATAAAATCTAAACTAAAATTAAAAGCCATAAAAAAAGATATTTCACATAGTCGCATAGGTATGGATTATATAGATTACTTTGTAAACCAAAGAATAGATGAAGACTTTAATAGTACATATGTAAATTTAGAAAATAGTTATACTCAAATGTTAATAGATTTAAATAATGAAGCCATAGAAGACAATAGATTGACATTAGGGCAGAGTTTTTATGAAAGTTCATTGAATATGTGGGGGATATTGGAAACAGTTGGTCTAAGTGGTGTAAAGATATTATCAGATATTACACCTTCTGGCCAAGCTCTGAAAAATTATGTGGGTGCAGTCGAAGAAGTAACGGATATAGTGGAAAATAGTACGCCAGAAGAGATAATAAAAGGGGTTGCTATTATGACCCATTTAACCAGGTTGGGTAATGATGCTACATCTGTATTAAATAAATTGGCACGAGGGCAAGACACTACAAGTGAATACTGGAAGATAAATGATGATATCAATAAATTGTATCATGAGTTAAATTATATGAACTCTTCATTACCTTCTAGTTTTAGATCTGCAGAGAGTGTAACAAAGGCTATATCTCAGATACAAACCTATAAGATGTATCAAAATGTATTGGATGTATTTGAACTCAATAATGTAGATAAGAAATTGATAACCTTTCAGATGAATTATCTGGCTATAGATATGATTGCAAATCTATCTTCTGGATTAAACAATCTATTGCCAGCATTAAAAAACTATAGGAAATTAGACACTTTTATAAGCATTGCCCAAAACTCAGCAGTGATTTTAAAACAAGTACATAAAAATTTGAGTGGTATTTTTAGTCCAAGTGAAAATCCAGATACTTATGGAACGATTCGTAATTTAAATACAGCGATACAAAAAGAGATGAATTATGCGAAAGTAAGTAGTTTATTTTATAATGATGTACTCCATAAATTAGGACAGTATTATCTAGATATGTATCTTGGTGTTGATAATATAATCAATCAAAATGGTAGTGAATATGAGGTTGTCACAAAAAACTTAGTAAGAGAAATAGTTGCAAATCATCCTAGACATTATGTAGAACCAAATAGTACATGCACAATAAAAACATATACCGACGATGATGGAAAAATAATTAATACTTTTTATTTAAGTGGAACAATTTCAGGAAATCTACTTATAGAGAGTGGCACAGTATATGTAAATGATTATGCACATATAAATGGTTCTCTTATACATAGTGGTGGAGATCTTGTTCTTGGTAACGGTAAATTAGTTATTGATAGAGACTACCGAGGACAAACAAAAGAAGTAGATGAAAATGGTACTGTAAGTTATACCTATGGGAAAGGTCTATTGGAAATGATGGATAAAAATGGATATATGCTGGTTCGTGGTGATTTTTTTCAAGATTCTCAGTATGGTGGCATTGAAAGACTCACGTATAAGAATCGATATGGTATCTCATGGATGGGACATTATGATCATGATTTTGATATTGATGTATTAACATTAGGTATTCTTGAAATAAAGGGTGATTTTACACAAAAAAGTTCATCTATAACACATGCAAGTACCGGAGGTGAATATCCTGATCAGTATTATTTTCATCCAGAGCAAAACTTCCAGACGTCACTCAATCACAGAGTAGTTTTATCAGGGACAGAGAAGCAGACAGTGAGTTTTGAAGATTCTAGCTCAAGTTACTTTACAAACTTAGAGATAAAGAATAACAGTGCTGAGGGCGTGGAGTTTAATACCACTGTATATGTAAAAAATAATATTTCAATAGATTCTGGAGTAGTACTTAATAATCAAAACAATCTTATATTAAGTACAAGTGGGAATATCAATAATGGGCACTGGGATGATAACTTAACACTTTCAACCGGTACATTAAGTCAAGACCTTGTAGTGGAACAGGATATGACATTGAATGGCACTACAGACCTTAATGGACAGAGTTTAGATGTGAAAGGTGACCTGTATATCAATGGGAATGTAAATTATAATGGTGCTACGGTCACAGTGAGTGGGGATATTTACCATAACAGTGGAACGGTAGATCTTGATGCTTCTACCTTGACCTTTGATGGAGAGTATCTACTCAAGGGTGGTACATTAAAAGTAAATAATGCAGACCTGCATATGAGTAAAGACCTTCTTCACAGTGGCGGAACCCTGTTTCTTGGAAACGGGCAGCTTACAGTGGATGGTGATTATAGAGGAGAGACTAGAAATATAGATGAGAATGGTATAGTGAGCTATAGTTATGGGCAAGGCTATTTAAATATGACTGTTTCGGATGGGTATATGCTGGTTAAGGGGGACTTTATTCAAGATTCTAGATATGGTGGAAATGCCAGAATGCAATATCATTCAAGATTAGGTTATGGATCATGGTATACATATGATTATGATATAAATATTCTTAAAAATTCTACATTAGAACTCAAAGGTAATTTTACACAAAAAAGTACTTCAATATTTAGGAATGGTAAATCAACATATTATCCAGAGCAAAACTTCCAGACGTCACTCAATCACAGAGTAGTTTTATCAGGGACAGAGAAGCAGACAGTGAGTTTTGAAGATTCTAGTTCAAGTTACTTTACAAACTTAGAGATAAAGAATAACAGTGCTGAGGGCGTGGAGTTTAATACCACTGTATATGTAAAAAATATATTGTCCGCAAGAGAGTGTGTCTATGCCTTGGATATGTCAAATCTTGTTTATGACAATAATAATACAGAAGTAGAAGATATATGTTTAGATAATGACATAGATGGAGATGGAGTACCAAATGCAGAAGATGCCTTTTTACGAGATGAAAATGAGTCAGTAGATACTGATGGTGATGGCATAGGAAATAATGCAGATATTGATGACGATAATGACGGAATCTTAGATGAAAATGATACCAATGCAACCAATCCAAATGAGCCAGTAGTTGGAGGGAATTTAGATACTGATAATGATGGAATAGTGGATGGAATAGACCCAGATGATGATAACGATGGGGTATTGGATGGGGATGATGTGAATAGAACCAATCCTGATAGTGATGGAGATGGACTTAATGATTTCTTGGATACAAATGATACAAATCCTGATACAGACGGTGATGGAATAGTGGATGGATTAGACTTAAACCATACCAATCCAGACATAGATGGTGATGGCATTGTAGATGGGAATGATACCAATGCAACTAATCCAGATGTTCCAGTAGTTGGAGGAAATTTAGATACTGATAATGACGGGATAGTAGATGGAATAGACCCAGATATAGATGGTGATGGTGTAGTTAATGTGCAAGATGCATTCCCTAGAGATGCTAATGAATGGCTAGATACTGACAACGATGGCATAGGAAACAACGCAGACACAGATGATGATGGAGATGGTGTACTAGATAACAACGATGACCTACCACTAAACCCAAATGAGTCTGTGGACACAGACCATGATGGAGTAGGTAATAATGCAGATAGGGACGATGACAACGACGGCATAAGTGATGAAGATGAAAATAAATGGGGCTTTGACCCACTAGATGCTAGTGATGGTGGCAATACAGATACAGATGGAGATGGTGTAAGTAACGCAGACGAGATAGAAGCAGGCTCTGACCCACTAGATGCTAGTGATACGAAAAAGCCTAAGAGGTTTGTACCTATTATGATGGATGATATGGTGGTGATGGTGCCGTTGGTGGATTAAGGTATATTACCCTTACGGCGAAAGTGTGATATTTTGTAGATTTCCTTATGTGGTGGGTTGGAAAACCCACCCTACAATTTATGGTATACTATCTAAAAAGTAAGGCAATAGATATGACAGCTATAATGACTAATACCAGTCCATATTTAGATTTTTTTGATATAGCTATAGACGCTTATAATAGTAAGAAATTAGATATATATAGAAAAATAATGACTACCCTTATTGCATCATATAAAGTACTTTTACATGAGATTGAAATAGAAAACAGTGCTTTAGAGAATGTAGAGCATCTTACTATTAATGAAGAAGATTTAGATCTCTTTTATGATGGTATGTATGATATGGTTGATTTGATAAAATTGTTAAAAAATCACCTTGCTCCCGTAAAAGATAAAGATGGTCTCTTTAATGACTTGCATCAAACTGCAGATAAACTACATGAAGCTATGATGTTACATATAGATATCATCTCTACCCAAGAGGTAAAAGAATTACAAAGCCGTTACGCTAAAGTAAGTTAATGACTATAGAGTATTCTAAAGATTATCTTCGTACTTTAAAACGAATTACTAAGAAGCGTACTTTATCTTCATCACTTATTGACAATGCTATTGAACTCTATTTGCAAGATAGTACAGATATACGCTTACAATTTAAACATATTAAATGCAAACGTGATAAAAGTAGACATTCTATCCGTATTCCAAATACACAATATAGAATATTGATGTCAATTGTCAATGATATTTCACTTTTAGTTTGTATTTGTGAGCATGATGATTATGATTTGAGAAATAAAAATTGCTAAAGATACGCAAATAGTAAATGTTTAGAGGGGTATAGTATAATATCTCTATGATTTATTATATTTACACTGAAAATGAAAACGAATTTATAGACAAAGCAAAGGCGTATTTGGAAAAAGAGGAGGTTACTTACCTCTCTTTTGATGCGCTTGAGCATTTAGATGTACGAGAAGTACATCATCTGCTAGTAACTGGTACCGTAGAAGAGATAAAACGTGTACTTGTTATTGCGCATCAAAACAACCTACCTGTTGGTATCATTCCTACCTCTAAACAAAAAGAACTTATACGTACATTTTCCTTGCCTTCAAAGCTTGAGGATGCTGTAGAACTTGCTTTAACGCCTTCGGAAAAACCTTTAGATGTACTTTATGCCAATGGGACAGTGGTTTTGCAAGAAGTGGTGGTGGGTGATGCACCTCCACTTGATGTATTTGACACAGCATTAGGTGAGAAAACATACTTTGACAGAGTCAAAATATTTTGGCGTACCATACGAAAGGTCAAAACCCTCAAACATACACAAATGAAAATTACTGATACCAATAATAATGAGATAAAACTTTCTGCTGTTGGGGTAGTAGGATTAGAGTATCCAAATAATACCTTTGCTTCCAAACTGGTTTCTTCACAACTTAGTGCTATTGATGGCAAACTGGTTGTTGTGATACTTTCGCCTACTTCTATTATACAATATATAGGTTACCTATTTAAGTCTTTGGTTTCACATTTGACACCTAGTAGTTTGCCTCAATCGGTTGGGTATATACGTTCTTCAAAACTAAAGGTAGAGACAAAAAAACCGCTAAATGTGCGTATTGATTCTCAGGATATGGGTGTCACTCCTGTGATGCTTCACGTTGAAGAGAAATCTTTGGCACTCAGTGTGGGAGAGAAGTTTTGGGAAAGGCAAGCTGGACAAACTGCAGGAAAAGACAGTATTAAGGTAGACCATCTCCCTTCAGATGAAGAGAGCAGTATTTACTTGAGTAAGAGTATTCCATTTTTTTCTCATGCGAGTAGAGAACAGTATGCTACTTTGTTTACAAACCTAAGAGAAGAGAGTAAAGTAAATCAAAACTTCATGGTACTTCTTATCCTTGCAACGATGATAGCTACTTTTGGGTTATTTATCAACTCATCATCTATTATCATCGGTGCGATGCTTCTAGCACCACTTATGCAGCCGATAGTGAGTTTGAGCATGGGTGTACTTAGGCAAGATAGTGCACTGGAGTTGAATGGGGTTAAAACCATAGCTATTGGTGTATTTTCTGTACTCATAACAGCTGCACTTATAGCATTTTTTATTCCTATCGAGAGATTGACTTCAGAAATGGCAGGACGTTTGAGTCCCACTATACTTGATCTTTATGTGGCTATTGTCTCAGGGGCAGCTGCTGCATATGCTAAGTCCAATGAAAAAATATTGGGCTCATTGGCGGGTGTGGCTATTGCTGTGGCATTGGTGCCTCCAATTGCTGTTGCAGGTATTGGTCTAGGGTGGGCAGATTGGCATATGTTTTATTCTGCTTTTTTACTTTTTATTACCAACTTAGTGGGGATTGTACTTGCAGCGGCATTTGTTTTTGCTATTTTAGGGTTTTCTCCATTGCATTTGGCAAAAAAAGGTATGTCGATATGGCTGATTATTGTTGCACTGGTCTCTGTACCGCTTTATAGTTCATTTAGACAAATGGAAGAGGATACTCGCGTACAAAAAACGCTTTCAAATGTTGATTTTGATATAGGACGCTATCATGTAAAACTCACACATATAGAATTGTTTCATCGTGCAACAACAGACGAAATACGTTGTGAAGTAATTAGTACAGGGATACTAAGTCCTGAAGAAAAAAGTACTCTAAAAGAAGTGATACTCAAAAGTATTAATAAAGATGCAGTGCTTATTGTTACCTTCCGGTACAAGTTGTAAAATTGAATCCTCTGCAAAACCCATTGGTGAATGACTAGGTCATACAGAGGGGTCAACTATAAAATATCGTGGAGTTTGTTAGCATCACTCATCCATTCGTTGAGTGCAGACCAGTCTTCATTTTCAACCATCTTTTCACATTTTTTGAGTTCTGCTTGGAAGCTGTGAATGGCTTTTAAAACATTTGTTTTGTTTTGTCTGAAAATATCTTCCCACATTTTTGGAGAAGATTTGGCAATGCGGCTCATATCTTTAAATCCACCACCTGCAAGGGCAATAATGCTTTTTGATGCCTCTTGTTGCATCACGGAGTTTGCTAGGGCATAAGATAGGGCATGGGGCATATGAGAGATAAAGGCGGCATGTCTGTCATGTTCTGCTGCATCCATACAGACTATTTGCATACCAATAGCATCAAAAAGTGATTTTGCCACCTCTACCTGATGTTTACCACTTTTCTCTAAATCACACAGGACTACAACTTTGTCTTTATAGAGATTATCTATCGCAGCATGAGGACCAAACTTTTCTGTTCCTGTCATGGGGTGTGCTGTCACAAAGTTTTGTCGTATTTCAGAAGGAATAGAAGCCGATATTTTCTCTTTTGTACTTCCTAAGTCTATCACAGTACATTGTGGTGGGAGTGTACCTAAGTTTTGGGCTACTGAAATAATACCATCAACGGGGATGCTAAGAAAAATGATATCACACTCTTTGAGCATTTCCAAAGAGCTAACTACTTCATCAACAAGACCGAGTTCTAGTGCTTGGTTACAATGCTTCGTATTATGATCTAAACCAAGAAAATAATATGTTTTGGGAAGTTTTTTTAATGCGATACTTAACGAACCGCCCATAAGCCCTAAACCTACCAAACCTACTTTAGTTATTGACATACGATACCTACTAGTTTTTAAAAGAGTATAGCATCATTTTTCTGTTTATTATGAGATTCTTATTGAAATAAAGCTAAAATATTAGCAAATTATACGAAGGCTTCATAATGATAAAAAAGATAGCACTTGTTTGGATGCTTATAGGTTCATTCCTTTTAGCGCAGAAAGTTACACATATTAAGTTTGAAGGGCTTGCTCACCTTTCTCCCACAACAGCAAAAGAAGTTGCCGGAGTACATGTCGGCGATGAAATTAATGCGGGAATGATTAATGAATCGATAAAAAACTTTTTCTCTCAAGGGTATTTTAAAGATGTATGGGTTGACCAAAAGGGCGGTACACTTATTTATCATTTTAAGGAAAAGTTAGCGATTGCCAATGTAGATATCAAAGGATATGGTTCTGGAGATGATGGTGAAAAACTTCTTGCCGGTATTGGTGTGAAAAAAGGTGATCTTTATGACAACAGACGTATCAAAAAAGCAACCAAAACACTGATTGCAAAACTTGAATCCCAAGGGTATTATGACACAGTTGTTGATGTGAGTACAAAGAAAGTTGGTGAGAGTAGTATTGCTATTACTTTTGATGTTAACAAGGGTGAAAAAATTATCATTAAAAAAATGAACTTTGTAGGTGCAAAAGAGCTCGATAAAAGTGATATTCAAACAGATCTTGCAAACAAAGAAAAAGATACATTAGGTTGGATGCCATGGAGAAACAATGGTGAAGCAGCAGTGAATCAGTTGGAATATGATGCACATAGGGTTAAAAATACTTATATGAAACATGGATATCTAGATGCAAAAGTAAGTAAACCACTTATGCGTGTTGACTTTGGTTCATATAATGCAGAAGTAGACTATAAGATAGCAGAAGGTGCACAGT
>JALXBG010000061.1 GCA_026991605.1 Sulfurovum sp. | reverse complement strand
ACGTTATCAAGTGATTGCCAGTAAGCCTGAGTCATACCTTTTTGGATTTTATAAAAAACGTATGTATAGATTGATAGATACGAAACAAAATAATAAAGTATTGGCAGAAAGCTATGCTATTAGTTTTGTAGATGGGAAAATGCGTTATTTTAGACGTAATGTACTTTGGTGGCAAGGCGGTACAGGAGGAAGCATGATTTATGTAAGTGGTACGAGAACTTTAAATTTAATGTTTGAAAAAGCTTTAGATATGAAACTATCAAATACTAATCTCAATATATATTATAAAGGATGGGAAAATGAATGATGATAAAAAAGTAGAAATACATGGGCTCTTGGCAGAACTAGCATACCTTAAATTAGAAAATTATACTGGGAATTATGGAGATATTAAAGCATTAAAAGAATATATGACGAAATTAGACAAAGATAAAGAACTAATAGGCGGCATTGACGAAGGTCGCGAAGATAAAATGCTAAACCTCCTAAACGACTACGAAATCCTAGACTTTAAAAGCGATGATGGTGCTTTAAGTAGTGACTTTCAAGGAATGCTTCTAAAAGAAAAAGCCACAGGAGAGTATGTTATTGCTTTTCGTGGAACATCTAGTACTAAGGATGCATTCGTAGATGGAGGGATCGCAAATCTTATGTTAAATCATAATTTCCAATTTAATGAAGGAAAAGAGTTTGTAGATGATATGATTAGAAAATATCATATTTCTAAAGATGACCTAACATTAACTGGGCACTCTTTAGGAGGTATATTAGTTCAACAAATAGGTGCTGAAGAACAGATAAAAGGGTATACCTATAATGCTCTTGGTGCAGATGAGTTAATCAAGTATTCATATGGTGCATATTCTGGTATGGGTCTGCTTGAACGTATTTCTGATAAACTTGGATTAAAACATAATGATAATGCATATGCTTATGCCAAAAAGCATATAGCGAATATTTCATATCAGGACTTTGGTGCATTAAATGGCGATCCTCTTTCTAATATGGCGACACATTTAAATATGTCTGATTTTCCTTCAGATATCTTGCCTATTTATGGAGATAATAAATCACTAGGTGCACACTCTATTGTTGGACTTAATGATGCTATCGTGAAACAACATCAAACCCTACATGCTTTAAAAGATGTCACTTTAGATGACCTCCATAAACTTTATCTGAATACAGGCTACACAAAGACTACATCTATATTTGATGAGTTGGATGTAATACATGCTGCACCCCATAGTTTGAGCATTGAGAATCTTGAGGGGAAAACACTTACCTTAGATGATCTTAAAGACCCGGCAACAATGTATGCAGTAGAACACTTAAGTAAATTTCGTATAGAAGGTACGGCATCACTTTATGACAAGTATCAACCTAGTGAATACTCTACAAAAGAACTACAAGATCGTATAGCTTTTTGTACACAACAGGGAACAGAACATACGAGATATGTAGATTTAAAAGGCAAAGACAGTTTAGGAAATGGTATTCCTGCAGATAAAGTAGTTTTTGGTAGTGATACAAATAATACGATATCTGGAACAGTAGGAAATGACCATTTATATGGTAATGATGGTAATGACATCATTCATGCTGATACTGATAAATATAGTTTATTTAAACATAGAAGTACAGGCAACGACCACCTAGAAGGCGGCAAAGGTATGGATACGCTCTATGGGGGTAAAGGCAATGATACCCTTATAGGAGGTTACGGTGGAGGTAAAGATGACCATGCTGTAGATGTACTCTATGGAGGAGAAGGGTTTGATACCTACTATGTAAA
>JALXBG010000060.1 GCA_026991605.1 Sulfurovum sp. | reverse complement strand
TTCTCTCTCACAACAGGCAGGATTGCCAGTGCTTCATTTCGTGTAAAGTATGGTCCAATGAGGAGTTTTGATATTTGTTGTCCATCTTTTGGAAACTGAATAACTTTATGATGTAATCCTTGCCGTGATATACGATAGATGAGTGCATGTTTCGGTGAACCAATAAATGAGCCTACCTGCACATAGTAATTTCCGTCTACTGAGGATTTTTCTATTTCATGTATTGGTGCTTTGATGACAATTGCTCTTTTTTGTTTAGGTTTTACAACAGGCGCTACTTTCTTAGGCTCTTTGTGTGCAACTTTCCATGTAGGTTGTGAAGGCATCTTTCTTCTACTGGCATCATCTGGTAAATACCGACGACAGATACGAAGTCTTTTTTTGTAGTATGATGAAGTAAAAAGATTGGAGTAAATTACCTCATGTTTTACAGTACTTGCATGGGTAAACCATCCATCTCCTAGGTACATTCCTACATGAGTGATACGACGTGAGCTTCTTTTGTTGGTAGCAAAAAAGATAAGATCTCCATACTGGAGTTGATTCGCTGGGATACGTTTACCTACCTTTGCTTGATTTCTTGCTACACGAGGAATCTCTATCCCCATACTCCCATACATATAGTAAGTAAAGCCAGAACAATCAAAATTGTTTGGACCTTCCTCTGCCCAAACATAAGGACTGCCTTGTAATTTTTTAACCATTTTTGCAAGATTTTTCTTACTCGGAGTATATTTTATTTTTGGTTTTTTAATCTCATAATGAGGATGTTTAGGATGAGCAGAAGGCTTGCGTTGACTACACGCATCAAGTAAAAAAAGTAAGATAAGCGATATAAATAGTGTGATAAGTTTTTTCATAAGCGTATTATAGGTAAATGCCTTTAATATTCCCTAAAGGGTATCACCTATTTTTAGAGGTCCCCTAAATAAAATTTTATGGGACTGCTTTTCTAGGTAGTTGCATACCTGCTTTCCATGGTGTGGTATATCGTTTATCTACGATTTTCATCTTTTTAAGGGGGACAGAACAACGCATATACTTTGCTCTTTCGTTGAGACTGAGATAGCGCCTACAGAGACGTACACGTTTAAGGTATTGAGGTTCTTTCAGAAAGTGTGAAATTGTCACTTTTCTGTCAGAGCTACTGGCATGTGCAAACCAGCCTTCTCCAAGGTAGATACCCACATGATTGATGCGTCTGCTGTGTCTATTGCTAGGACCAAAGAAAATGAGATCACCATATTGCAAATTTGCAAAAGAGATATGTTTACCCATTTTAGCCTGTTCACTGGCGGTACGAGGAATGTCTATCCCCATCTTACCATAGATATTGTAGGTAAGACCAGAGCAGTCAAAAGCATCTGGTCCCTCTTCAGCCCAGACATAAGGTTTCCCTAGATAGCTAAGTAAAAGTTTTTGAATATTTTTACGTTTAGGTTTACACGTTATATCTGGTTTGATAATACTATAATTTGGATAGTGGTATGGTTGTTTGACAATTTTTTGCGAACATCCTGAAATAAATAGCATGAATGAAATGAGTATGAATATAAGTTTCATTTCTATCCTTTTAGAGTATAAGCATGGCATCGCCATAAGAGAAAAATCGGTATTTATGGTCTATCGCTTCCTGATATAAGTCTAAGGTTTTTTCTCTTCCGATAAAGCTTGAGACTAGCATAATGAGAGTACTTTTGGGTAAATGAAAATTAGTGAGTAAATGGGTGACCCTTTGAGGAGGATTAGAGGGATTTAGAAAAAGGTCACATTCACCTTGTCTCTTCCCTGTACGTACATAATATTCCAGTGTTC
>JALXBG010000059.1 GCA_026991605.1 Sulfurovum sp. | reverse complement strand
TGCATAACAACCTTTGCAATGGTGTCAGCCCTACAGTTTTCTACCCAAGTCTCTTTGACTTTGAGCGGCATCATCGCAGGGTAGAGGTCTGTGACTTTATGTCCTACTGCCTCTGCCATAGGGTAGCCATCTCCTTCAGCCCCCAGTACAGGATAGCCCATGCCTCCTGTGGCGATGAGCACTGCATCTGCCCAAAAAGTATCGGAAGGTGTCACCACACCTGTTACCTTCACTCCATCATGTTCCAAACTCTCTACCTTCTGAGAACACAGCACCGTCACACCAAGATTTTGCATCTCCTGTGCCATCGCGTTGATGATGGTAGAGGAGGAGTGGGTAATAGGAAAAACACGGTACCCATCAGGCGCATGACTCTCCACACCGATGTCGGCAAAAAATGCCATTAGAGCTTTATGGTCTAAGGCTTCAAGTGCAGGAGACATAAAGCGTCCATCACGTCCAAACCGTCGCATGAACTCTTGATTGTCCAGTGTGTTGGTAAGGTTACAGCGCCCACCGCCTGTGGCTTTTAGCTTTGCACCTATCTTGGTAAGTTTTTCTAAAAGCAGTACTTTTTTACCCTCATGCGCCGCAGTAATAGCAGCCATCATCCCTGCTGCACCTGAGCCTATAACGATAAGTTGGTAAGGTGGTTGAGACATACTATTCCTTACTTTTCGCGTAATATTGTGTAATCATAACAAAAAGTATGTCAATTTGCCATATTTTTTAATTTTGTGACCATTTTTAGTTATGCTATTTTAAATCAAGAACAGGAGTTAGATATGAAATGGATAACACTTTGGATACTCAGCACCACAACACTTGCCTTACTCATGCTCACCTATATGTATTTAAATCATCAATGGGAGCAGTATGTTATAGCCATAAGCGTACTATATGGTATTAGTACAATGCTTCCTTATATACTATGGAAATATAATCAGATTAAGTTTGTTGAGAAAAGAGAGATAATTATTCAGATACTCAAAGACTAAGTTTAAAGCTATAAAATATGTTTTAGACAAAGGAGTATCTCATGACATTTACCACCCAGACTATACAGGAGATACTCCCCATTCTTCAAGCTGCCCTAAAAGACAAAAACAGCATCACTTTTTCTGTACTAAATCCTGATAAGGGAGAAGGCTATGCAGGGTATAGGGTAGAGATAGACCATCAAACCTACATTCACAGAGGCTACAAAGCATGGACAGACTTGGCAGAACTTTTACACTGCAAGATGCTCACCCCCAAAGAGATTACATACCCATGCATCTCTCTTACCTTTGAAAAACTCCAAGACAACTCTTTTCATAAGGACAGCAAACATAGTGAGAAGTACGGTACCCATTCACACTTTGCACAGATACAAAAGATGGAAGAGCCCGCATTTTTCTACTACTACAACCAAGCCTTAGAGAATGTAAAACTATCCCAAAGAAAGCGCATATTAAACCTTGGGGTCAATAGGGCAGATGAGTTTGAAATCATTAGAAATAAACTAGATACTAAAAAATATGAAAACATAGAATTAGTCGGTATAGACCATTCAGAGTCTGCTATAGCGTATGCTAAGAGTCTCTTCCCTGAAAATAATGTAACATTCTACATAGAGGACATCAACCAATTAGATGCACTCAAACTAGGACAGTTTGACCTGCTCATAAGCATAGGGACATTACAAAGTCCAAATATTGACTTTAAACCCTTTTTTATGAAACTGGTTCAAGAACACCTCACCAAAGATACCGCTATTATCCTAGGATTTCCAAACTCACGTTGGATAGGTGGTGAGATGGTTTATGGAGCCAAAGCACCAAACTATGCGATGAATGAGATGTCCTTAGTACTCAACGACATCATGTTTTGTAAAAAGTACCTACAGCAGAAAAAGTTTAGAGTGACAGTGACGGGGAAACAGTATCTATTTTTAACAGCTACGAAAATATTACCCCAGTAAATTTTAGTTATTTACTGGGTGGGGTGAAAAATTAAGAAAAAATCTCTATAATCACATAAATAAAATCATAATTTAGGGACAAAAAATGAAACTTTCACTTTTAACAACATCACTACTTTTAACAGGAAGTCTTTATGCTTCTGGTGCACATCATGTATCGGCAACACAAGAGGGCATAAATGCCATTAAACTTTTAGGTAAAACACTTAAATCAAACCTCAAAGCAAAACTTCAAGAAGACAGTAACGGTACAGCAGCCATTACTTTTTGTACTTCTGAAGCACAGAATATTACAGCTCAGATTAACGAAAAACTACCAAGTAACGTAAAAGTGAGAAGAACTTCTCTAAACCTACGTAATCTGGCAAACAAACCAGATGCTACAGATATGAGAATCATGAAAAAGTATCAAGATGCTATCAAGAAGCACTCAGCATCTGCAACACTCATGACTACAGTAAAAGAGGGTGAAACTACTCGTGTGTACAAACCACTTGTAGTTGGTGGCGTATGTCTTAAGTGTCATGGAGAGAACATCGCACCAAACATCGCATCTGCTATCCAAGCTGCCTACCCTGAAGACAATGCAACAGGACTAAAAGATGGAGATTTTAGAGGTGTGATTGTTGCAGAAGTAACAAAAAACTAAGCCATGGGGACCTCTACCTCATGGGTAGAAGTGTTCCCATTATAAAGATTTTAACTGTTTATCATGCCAGCGCGATAAAACAATTAGTGCAGTTATCCCACCTATCATCGCCATCATCATATCGGACTGTGTATCCCAAATATACCCTTGTGTACCCAAAAATGCTTCGGCATCTTCTCCAGAACTCAATGCCACCCACCACTCAACAAGCTCATAAAAAGCAGAAAATGCCAAGACAATGCTCAAAACAATATAGTTTAGCCAGAGTTTGGATGCCTTTACTACATGTTTACGTATGAGTATCTCTCTCGCCAAAATGGCAGGCATAAATCCTTGCATAAAATGTCCCACTTTGTCATAGTTATTACGTGTTTGATGCAAGATCTCTTTAATAGTATCAAAAAGAGGTACTTCAGCATATGTGTAGTGTCCACCTACCATTAAGATAATCATATGTATGAGTATCAAGGTATAAAGCAGGGGTGTAAGTGGAAACTTTTTGTATGTAAAGACAATGAGCACAAAGCCTATCAACGCAGGAACAACCTCTAAAAACCAGGTAAACGTGTCTTTAGGATGCACCCCAGACCAGATGAGAGCGGCAAAAAAAATGCCCAACCATAGATATTTCATTATTTCACCGCCGTAAGTAAAAAGACTGTGAAAGTACGGTGTGGTTTATCTATGGTACTGGCAAGATCAAACTTCACATCTTTAAATCCTGCATTTTCGGCAATGAGTTGCAAGGCTTCACGGTCAAAACCATGGTGATGTACCCCAGTATTCTCCGAATGGAAGCTGCCATCTTCAGAATCTAAGTCTGCAATGGCTATAAATCCACCATCATTGAGCATAGTATAAAACTTTTCAAAAAGGGCAATGGTATCGTCCAAATGGTGAATGGTCATAGAAGAGATGATGCCATCAAAGGTTCTATCTAATGTATCAGTACTCAAATCTTTTTCTATCACTTCTGTTTCACAGACAAACTCATCACATTTACTCTTAAACTCCAATAACATAGAAGGGGAGCTGTCCACAGCAACTATCTTTTTTATGTAGGGTGCCACAAAGTAACTCAAAAGCCCAGTTCCCGCTCCAAAATCCATAAGCTCCATAGATTTGTTTAGTCTTATATTTTTTACTATTAATTCGGCAATGCCTTTGGCGTTCTGTACCCGTTTTGAGTTCATATCCCAAGATTTTGATTTATGGGCAAATAAATCTTCCTTCGTTTTCATGCTGTCCCCATATTTTTTAATTTTAAATTGTATCTTTTTTAATATTATTTAGCATTACACTAAAATAGCGTCTCTTGTTTCTCTATTTTAATCGTATCCCAAAAGAAATCTACATGTTTTTCAAACATCGAAACCACCGAAGAGGTCGATTTTTTATCTAATTTTAGCAAAGAAACCTGCATTTGGTAGAAAAACAGCGGTGAAAAGAACTCATTTGCCAACAATAAGGGGTCAAAAGACTTAATCTGCTCGGCCTGCATCATAGAAAAGAGGATACCAGAGAGCTTTTTTACGTTTTCCTGGTAGAAATGCTCATTATATATCTCTCTTATACGTTCATTACGAAAGATCTCCTGCATAAGTAGCTTATAAAGAGCCTCATTTTGACCGTCAAAGCTCAAAAGCTTAAAAGTAGTAGCAATGCTTGCCAAGAGGGCTTTGCCTTGTTTTTGAAGCTCCTGAGCATCTTTACCATCAAATAAAGTGACTATAGCAGACGAGGTGAGGTTACTTATAAGGGTTTCTAGTATTTCATCTTTGTTTTTAAAGTGGTTATACAAGGCACTCTGCTTCACACCCATAGCCCCTGCTATGTCTCTTACCGTGGTTGCTTTATATCCTTTAGTAGCAAAGAGTTTTAGCGATACTTTGAGTATCTTCTCCTTGGTTTTACTTCCTTTTGTAGGTAAGGAAGTGACGCTCTCATCGTTCATTGTGGCTCCTTTGATGATATTATAGTGAACAAATGTTCATAAGTCAAGAGCAGGGTTTTCTTTTTTATGAACAAGTGTTCTTTTGTTTTGATTTGCTATTGTTTTAAAAAGAACAGTTGTTCACTTATTTAAAGACGATAAATACTTTCAGTGAACACTTGTTCTTTGAATATCCTATGTATCCCTATTACTCGTTGTTTGCGAGGGATGGTATTTTTCTCGTATATCAGTGCCGCCTTTCACAATCAATTAACGCTCTAAGAAATAGACACATTATGAAGTCTATAATTTTTATTTATTAATATTAAATAAGGAGTGTGACTTTTATTGTTTTCTTTTGATATATGTTGATCAGAAAGTTATATGCATATTTTGAATGTAGAAATCTATGAGACACTGAAAAAGAAAAAGATGTTATATGAAAATTAAAATTAGACAAAAATAGTTGATGACCAAAAAAGTGTTTTTAACTTTTATGCATAAGTGCAAATATATTTCTATAAGATCTACAGCTATAAAATCATAACCATGAAGAAACATATTGTTACTATATCAAACAGATAATAGAAAAGATGGGAATAGGCGAAAATGAACTTTTCAAAAACCATTTTATACTTACACAATTACACCCAGAAGAAGAGACTTACTTTTTTAATAGAATTTATATTATGTTAACCAATAGATATTTATAACGTTATAAACAGGCAAAAGCATATCGCTATGCTAAAAGCTGTCTATTTTCTTTTGCAATCATTTGAAGTTCTCTAAGTGTCACTTCATTTAATGCTTTTTGTTTTATCTTACTTGCCATAGCTACAAGCTGGTCATAACTCTCAAAGTTCACACTTTTTCTAAATAAAGCTTCATTACTCAAGTAAGTAAGCAATTCATCCTTACTTATGTCTTTGCATCCATTAAGTAGGTTTTCCATCATACTTGCAAAAAGCTCTTCATCATCCGCTACAAACTCTTGGCTTATCTTTTTGGCTGCATCTTCATCTAGTCCACGTTTATGTAAAACTTTGGCGATGCCTGTAGACACTCTGGTTTCTTGTTGGGTTTGTACATTTTTTATAGGTTTAAGCGTCTCAGCCACTAAAGGGTTAAATACCAATACAGAGACAAAAAGTGAAATACGTAATAAATTTTCTTTACTCATCTAAAATCCTTTGATTGATTGTAATCCATAATAGTAAATAGAAAGCTTAATAACTTTAGTCAAGGTGACTAAAGTTAAGTTATAGTGTTAGAAGTAGGGTTTAACTGCCCTATTTTCCTCCACATTTACCAGCTGCACATTTCATGCTTTTCATTTTCTCTTTTTTCTTCATCATGTGTTGTTTTCTTTTTTCCATGAGGTAGCTGTATTGTTCAGCTGTGAGTATGGCTTTTGTTTTGTCTAAACAAGTCAAATGCACCATAGTCGCTTCACTTTCCAGTGCTGCAAGTTTGTCTACTTTAGCTTTGAGTGCTGCTGCTTTTGTTCCTGCTTTACTCGCTTGAATTATCTCTTTTCTGAGTGCCATCACTTCAGGCTTTAGTCTCATGACTGCACCCATAGTCTCTTTACGCACTAGAAGAAGTTTACCTTTTTGCTCATCGTTCAATGCCAGTTTCACATCATCCCAACTTTTCATTAGCATCTTCGTCATGTGTGGCAGTCCATGTTTTATGAGAAATGGAGAGTTCATTTTCATTTTATGCATCTTTTTAGCTTTGTGCATACCACCCTGCTTTGCTTGTTTCATCATCCCTGCTCCACATTTACTAGCCTGACATTTCATGCCTTCTGCCTGTGCTGTTACGAGTAGTAGTGAAAGTGCTGTGAGTGAAGTGATTGT
>JALXBG010000058.1 GCA_026991605.1 Sulfurovum sp. | reverse complement strand
CACTTCCTTGTCAAATACTTTGATGCACGAAAACGGGGACTTGGCATGGCTGAGACTTTTGATGAAGTGTTACACTATGCAGGACGCGCGATACTCTTTACTACAGTAGTCTTGAGTTTGTCATTTTCAATGTTTGTATTTTCCACCTTTACACCCAATCAGAATTTTGGTGTGGTGACTGCTACAGCATTGGCTATTGCATTGGTGATTGACTTGATTTATCTACCGGCATTACTTTCGGTTTTAGATGCAAAACACAACTATGGCACATTAAAAAAGGAGACAAAATGAACATTGAAGACAGAGAGTTCACATTAGGTTTATATTGGAAAGATAAAATTACGCGAAGAAAAGGAAAACTATGCACAAAAAATTAGAAACAATGATGGGTAAGTTCGGAGGGTATATCTATGATAACCCTTTTAAAGTATTATTGGTGGTATTGGCACTTTTGGCTGCACCTATAGCACATGTACCACAGATAAAGATGGATACCTCTACAGAAGGGTTCATGCATGATGAAGATCCTGTGTTACTTACGTATAATGACTTTAGAGCACAGTTTGGTCGAGATGAGAGAATTGTATTGGCGATTAAGAGTGACAAAATCTTTACACTGGACTTTTTAAAAAAGCTAAAAAATCTACATGAAGATATAGAGAATAATGTACCATTTCTTGATGATGTTACTTCACTCTATAATGTACGTAATACTAGAGGAGAAGGTGACAAACTCATTACTGATGATCTTTTAGAACCATTTCCAACTACGCAAGAAGATGTAGCACGTATCAAAAAGCAAGCGATGGCTTCACACTTTTATAAAGATTTACTCATTTCTGATGATGGTAAAATGACAACGATTGTCATAGAGACAGATGCCTATTCGCATGAAGGAGAAAAAGAGGTTTCAGCAGAAGACGCTTTTGAGGATGACTTTGGAGATGAAACAACTGATACTTCGGCAGCTAAATCTACAGAAGAGAGAAAGTTTTTAACAGATGCAGAAAACCATAAACTCTTAGATGCCATTCATGCTATTGTTAAAAAGTATAACAGTGATGACTTTCAAATCTATGTAGCAGGAAGCCCGGCAGTCAACAACTCGCTCAAAGCACAAATGCAGGCAGATATGCAAAAGTTTATGCGTGTAACATTCCTTATTATTATCGTGTTCTTGTTTATTATGTTTAGACGTGTAACGGCAGTGTTCTATCCACTTTTGGTCATCATTTTCTCTTTGCTTGCAACGGTTGGTACGATGGCATGGGCAGGTACAGCATTTAAGTTGCCAACGCAGATAGTGCCATCTTTGCTCCTTGCAGTGAGTATTGGTGCGACGGTGCATATTTTGTCTATTTTCTTTGATAGATTTAACAAAACAGCAGACAAAAGAGATGCACTCTCTTATACTTTAGGACACTCAGGTCTGGCTATTGCTATGACATCTGTTACAACAGCGATTGGGGTAGGGTCTTTCTATGGTTCAGAAGTTGCGCCTATTGCCGATCTTGGTACCTATGCCTCTTTGGGTGTCATGGTCTCACTCTTTTTAACATTGACACTTTTACCAGCATTGCTTGCGATTACAAAGATAAAACCAAAAGCCAATAAAGCAGCAGGTAAACTTGATGCTCTCATGAGAAGATTGGCAATCATTCCTGTGAAATATTATAAAGCAATCATCGCAGGAAGTGCTATACTTGTAGTCCTAGCACTGTTTGCTTCGACAAAGATAGAACTTTCACACAATCCTTTGCATTGGTTCCAGCCAGGGGACTATGACAGAGTATCAACTGAAGTCATTGATAATGCTATGCATGGGTCGGTAACGATGGAAGTGGTGGTAGATACCAAAAAAGAGAATGGATGGAATGATCCAGAGCGTTTAAACAAACTCAATGCACTCTCTGAAAAACTGGAAAAATATACAGATAAATATACACGTATAGGAAAAGTAGTCTCACTCGCAACCATTGTCAAAGAGACCAACCGTGCTTTGCATGAGAATAAAGAGAAGTTTTACAGCATTCCACAAGATGCAAACCTTGTCTCTCAGGAACTCCTTCTATTTGAAAACTCAGGTTCTGATGACTTGGAAGATGTAGTGGATAGCCAGTTTTCTAAAGCACGTATTACCATTAAGCTACCATGGACAGATGCAGTCAAAGCACATGATGTTCTAGAGTATGTAAAAGCAGAGTCACAAAAAGCATTTCCAAACGATAAAGTAACCACTACGGGAATGATACCGCTACTTATACATACGTTTGCAGGAGCTGTACACTCATCAGTGGCAAGTTATATTATCGCCTTTGTCTTGATTACATTCATGATGATATTTATCTTAGGTTCTGTGCGTATTGGACTGCTTAGTATGATACCAAACCTGACACCTATTATTTTGGGTCTGCTCATTATGGTAGTCAAGCCGATACCTCTAGATATGTTTACCTTGCTTATTGGAAGTATCGCCATTGGATTGGCTGTTGATGACACTATACATTTTATGCACAATTTTAAGAGATACTACCTTGAGACTAAAGATGCAGCCAAAGCGATAGAACATACTTTCTATACAACAGGTAAAGCAATGGTGATTACCTCTATTGTGTTATCATTAGGTTTCTATGCGTATATGATGGCAAATATGATTTCAGTGCAAAACTTTGGACTATTGACTGGGTCAGTCATCCTCTTTGCACTCTTGGCTGACTTGTTGCTTGCACCTGCATTGATGATGGTTGTGACAAAACGTGGTTGGATAAAATAGCGTAGGGGTACACCCGTGTGTGTACCCTTGAATTATAGGTGGACATATGAGTCTGTCATTAAATTGTGGGCAGACACATGGGTCTGCCCCTACATAAGGAAAAAATATGAATACAAAAAAATTATTAATCGGATTAACACTAGGACTATCACTCATCACGACAAGTTTACTAGCTGATGATGCAAAAGCAAGAGCGATTATGGAAAAGGTAGATGCACGTGATGATGGTCAAACCATTGAGCAAGATATGATGATGGTGTTGATGGATAAAAATAATCATAAACGTATCAGAGATATAAAATCATACGGTAAAGATTTTGGAGAAGATAAACATCAGATACTCTTTTTTAAATCTCCTGCAGATGTGAAGAATACAGCATTTCTTACGTATGACTATGATGATGCTAACAAAGATGATGATCAGTGGCTTTACCTACCAGCACTAAAAAAGGTAAAACGTATTCCAAGTGCCGACAAAAGTGGTAGCTTTATGGGTTCAGATTTCTCTTACTATGATATGACAGACAGAGATTTGGAAGACTATGACTTTAAGCTACTCAAAGAGACGAAGGTTCGGGGACATGATGCATGGATGATAGAAGGAATCCCACGTAACAAAAAGACTATCAAAGAGTCTGGTTACACTAAGACAGTTGCTATTGTACGTAAAGACAATGATATGGTTGTACGTGCTATTAACTATATGAAAAACGGTAAGAAAAAGTACTTGGATTTGAAAAATATACATAAACAAAATGGTATTTGGGTGGTTGATGATATGACAATGACAACTAAAAAAGGTAAAGCAACCATACATAAGACTGAATTAAAATTCAAAAATATCAAGGTAAATAAGCCACTCAAAGATGATTTGTTTACAACAAGAAGACTGGAAAAAGGACTATAAGATGTTAGGTAAGGGTAGGGTGGGCATTCCTGCCCACCAGCAAGACACATTATTGCATAATGGTGGGCAGGAATGCCCACCCTACAGAAAAATGATTGCAGCTTCATTGTTCTTATGTACTTTATTGCTTCAAGCAGAAAGTATCGAATCTGATTTTGAAGGCTTTGATGATGCTTCGACAGGCTCAGTACAAGTTGAACAGACCAATGATGATATGGCTGGTTTTGATGATACTTCGACAAGCTCAGTAAGCGATGCTTTGGTAAGCTCTGAAAACGATACGGCTAAGGAAACCGAGTCTGAGTCTACCGATGTCATACCCGGACTTACAGGAAAATTTACTGAACAAGTAGCCTTATCATTGTATAATGATGCCCCACACAGTAACATCTCTTCTGTAAAATCCTCACTACTTTTAGACTATGAACACAAGTTTGAAAATGGTTGGAAATTTAAAACCAATGCTAAAGCCTATTATGATGCCATTTATGACATAAAAGGGACAGAAAAATTTTCTTCACAAGAGCGAAAACAACTACAAAGTGAAGTAGAACTTTTTGATGCCTATCTTGAAGGGAGTATCACAGATACACTTGATTTTAAAGTCGGTAGACAAGTAATTGTATGGGGAAGAAGTGACACGATACGTGTGACTGATGTGCTTAACCCACTTGATAACCGTCGTCCTGGTATGGTAGACATAGAAGATTTACGTCTGCCTGTGACGATGGCAAAGTTTGATTATTTTATAGGTGACTGGCGTATCACGCCTATTGTGATACTTGAACAGCGTTTTTCTAAAAATCCGCCTTTTGGTTCTGTGTTCAACCCTATACCGTTTGTTGCACCCGCCAATGAAAGCTACAATGATGTGACCTATGCACTCTCAGTTGGTGCTGAGTTCTCTGGATGGGATGTTAACTTTTATGCTGCAGAAGTACGTAACGATGCAGGTCAGCTCAAACTTCCAACACTCACGAGACCAAAACCTGTCATCGCCCACGATAAGATACAAATGGCAGGTACAGCACTCAATATACTCTCTGGTTCATGGCTCTTTAAAACAGAATTAGCCTACTTTGATAAACTCAAATATACGACCACAGGAGACAGAGAATTTTCACGTACTGACTTGCTTTTAGGCGTAGAATATAATGGTATCCCCGATACACTTATCTCTTATGATATCGTGACACGTAATATGGGTAGTTATGATGCTCGTCTTATCACCGAAGCGATACCTTTAAAAAAACATGACTATCAACATGCTTTCCGTGTGAGTTCTGATTTCATGAACTCAACGGTCACTGCAAATTATCTTATCTCTCTTTATGGTGAGAAACTTAATGAAGGTGGTTTCCAGCGTGCATGGGTAAAGTATGAAGTGATGGATGGTGTCAATATGAATGTAGGAGTTGTAGATTATATCGGTGGATCAACACTTTTTGACAGTATTAAAAAGAATGATATGTTATTTGCCGATATCTCTTATAGCTTTTAGTGTGATTCTGGGATAAAGCGGTATCCACGTGAAGAGACTGTGCTGATAAACTTATGTTTAAGTTTTTGTCTAAGTCTTTTTACAAGTGTACGAATAGTGTTTGTATTGCTTTCTTTGTCAGGCCAAATAGCATTTTCTATGGTATAAAAGTCAACAATATTATTTTTATTTGCTATAAACAGTTCTAAAAGATCAGTTTCCTTTTTAGTCAAATGAATAATCTCAAAACAGCAATAGAGTGTTGATGTTGAAATATCATAAGAAAATTCATAATCCAAGACCATATGATTGCTATTTATATTCTTCTGTATATCTGTATGTTCTAGTTTACGTATGGCAATCTTTAAAAATACACGAAGTTCTTCTCGGTTAAAAGGTTTTGACAGATATGCAGTTGGGTCTATTTCTATGGCTCTGTCTACGTTATAGTCATCCAAATGTGCAGTGAGAAAGATGATTTCTATTTTTGGGTATTGCTTTTTTACTATTTCGGCTGTTTCTATACCATCTAACGTACCTTTGATACAAATATCCATGAGTATAATGTCAACTTTATGCGTTTCCATACTATGAAATGCATCATTGGCATTGGAACATATGTCTACTACGATATAGCCTAGTTTTCTAATATAGCTTTCTATTTCCATTGCCACGATGCTTTCATCTTCGACGATAAGAATATTTATCTCTTTCATATGGTAAACCTTATAGTGTAATATGTATGGTGTGTAGTATCTTTTTCCAGTGTTCCATCTAACTGGTCATAGACAAGTGTATTGATAAGCTTTAGACCCAATGATTCTTGTGTTTCTTTGCTATTATAGCCTTTACCATTGTCTTGTATCTGTAGTATATAGTTATTATTATCTTGTTGGAGCGAGATGGAAATGATGCCATCCTTATCAAAGGCATATTTGTAGGCATTGGTGACGAGTTCATTGATAATGAGACCAAGATAGACAGATTCTCTGAGTGGAATTCTTGCATTAATATCTGTTTCTATTTGAATCGTTTGATTATTGTGGTGTATAGTATCTTGTACATCTAAAAGCAGGGAGTCAATATATTCATCCATGTCTATCTCTTCAATGTTTTCTTTTATGAGAAGCATATTGTATGTTTTGGATATGGCATTGATTCTATTTTCCAAATCGGTAAACTTTTCATTGATACGTTCATCTTCTATTTCATCTTGTTGCAAACGAATGATAGAAAGTATGATCTGAAGGTTGTTTTTTACCCGGTGATGTACCTCTTTTAAGAGTAACTCTTTTGTCTCTAAGGCACTATTGAGTGC
>JALXBG010000057.1 GCA_026991605.1 Sulfurovum sp. | reverse complement strand
TATGAGTTTGTACCTGTATCTGCACACACTGGTTTGGGTATTGATGATTTACTTGAGACTATTTTACTTCAAGCTGAACTTATGGAACTTAAGGCAAACCCTGCGTTAGATGCTAAGGCAGTTGTCGTAGAAGCATCACTAGAAAAAGGCTTTGGACCAGTTGCGAACGTGATTATCAAGAATGGTACCCTGAGAGTTGGTGACAATGTTATTGTTGGTAAAACATTTGGACGTATCAAAGCAATTAGACTTGATGATGGTACTAACACGAAAGAGATTGGGCCATCAACGCCAGCTGCTATTGTAGGGCTTAATGATGTGCCAGGTGCAGGTGAAGAACTTACAGTCATGGCTACAGATAAAGAAGTACGTGAACTTGCAGAGAAAAGAGCAGAATTTGAAAGAGCTAAAGTACTTTCTAAGAGTACAAAAGCAACACTTGATGATCTTTCTGCACTTATTGCAGAGGGACAACTCAAGTCACTTCCTGTCATCATCAAAGCAGATGTGCAAGGTTCTCTTGAAGCGATTAAAGGTTCATTAGAGAAGCTTAGAAATGAAGAAGTTAAAGTAAATATCATTCATGATGGTGTAGGTGGCGTGACTGAAAGTGACCTTACTCTTGCAGATGCTTCTGAACACTCAGTAGTACTTGGCTTTAACGTGCGTCCAACGGGTGCTGTGAAGAAAAAGGCAAAAGAGCTTGGTATTGAAATCCGTACCTACTCTATCATCTATGACTTACTAGATGAAGTAAAAGCACTTCTTGGTGGTATGATGAGTCCAGTTATTTCTGAAGAGGTTACTGGTCAAGCAGATGTACGTGAGACATTTGTGGTTGGAAAAGTAGGAACGATTGCAGGATGTAAAGTATCCGATGGTTCTATCACCCGTAACTCTAAAGCTAGACTTATTCGTGATGGTGTGGTTGTGTATGAAAGTACTATTTCATCACTCAAGCGCTTCAATGAAGATGCTAGAGAAGTGAAAAATGGTTATGAGTGTGGTATCATGCTTGAAAACTTCAATGACATTAAAGAGGGCGATGTAATCGAAACCTATAAAGATGTTGAAGAACAAGTGACATTGGACTAACCCTCATGACACAAGAAGAGATTAAAAGACACCGTGTAGAGTCAGTCCTGAAAGAGCTTCTGCCGGAAGCTTTTTCAAGTTTAAATGATGAACGTATCAATAGTTTAGCAGTGAATGATGTCAAGTGTTCTAAAGGACGTTCAAATGCTAAAGTCTATCTAGATAAATCTTTTTTAAATGAAAAAGAACAAGGTGAAGCACTTAAACAACTGCGTAAAGTAGGAGCGTATCTTCAGAACCATTGTAAGCAAAGTGAAGGGTGGTTCAAAGCACCTATCTTTACTTTCGAGTTTGACCAACAGCTGGAAGAAGTAAGTCGCATAGAAGATCTATTTAAACAGATAGAAGGTCGTAATAAGCCTACAGAAGATAACAATTTGAAGGATAATTCAGATGAATCTTGAAATACAAATATCTAAAATCATCGAAGCCAATGGTGCAGCACTGTATGACACAGAAGTCGTGACAGAATTTGATGAAACGATTTATAGGGTACTGGTTACTAAAGTAGGTGGTGTTAACTTAGATTTATGTGCAACTATCTCTCATGAACTTTCTCCATTTTTAGATGTACATCCTCCTATGAGTCAAGCCTATCGTTTAGAGATTTCTTCACCGGGTATTGAACGTAAACTTTCTAAAACTATGCATTTTAAAAATGCTATAGGTGAAAAAATAAAAGTAAAATTAGGTGCGGGAGAGAAGCTCAAAGGTACGCTCAAATCTGCGGATAATAATGGTATAGTAGTAGAAACCAAAGCAGGAGAAGAGTCTTACAGTTATAGTGAACTCAATACCTGTAAAACATACTTTGACTGGAATTAAAAACTAATATAGAGGAGTTGCTATGAACGATGAATTTTATATGCAACTCGCTCTCGATAAGGCTTGGCAATTCCAAGGCTTGACCTATCCAAATCCGGCAGTTGGTGCAGTGATTACCCATAAAGGGGAAATCATAGCTATAGAAGCACACCAGAAAGCGGGAACTTCTCATGCAGAAGTGTTGGCTTTACTCTCTGCGTATGAGACACTTTCAAAAAAAACATTATATTTCGATGTCAATGATGCTTTTAGGGCACATGAATTTCTTTTAAGCTTACCTCCAAACTATTTTTTAGAGTGCAGTATCTATGTGACACTGGAGCCATGCTCACATCAGGGAAAAACCCCTTCATGTGCATCCTTGCTTCAACAACTCTCTTTAAAACGTATAGTTATAGGGGTTGCTGATCCTATAGAAGGACATGACAAGGGTGCAAGAACACTTGAAAATGTTACATTTGGTGTATTAGAACAAGAGTGTAACGCACTACTTGAACCTTTTCAAATCTGGCAAAAACGTGCGTTTATACTTTTTAAACTGGCACAAACAACCAATGGACGTATTGCGAGTGACGAGAACGATGGATATTTGAGTTCACAAGCTTCATTGACGCATGTACATAAGCTAAGAGAAGTGTGTGATATGCTCCTTATAGGTGGTAACACGGTAAGAGTAGATAAACCAACTTTAGATTGTCGTTTTACTGGGGGGAATGCACCTGATATTACCATTTATACAAAAAAAGATAATTTCGATAGACAAATCCCCCTATTTGTGGTGAAAGATAGAGCTGTATCTACTACAAATGAGCTCTCTTTTTTAGAGAAACCTTCATTTGTTTTGGTAGAGGGTGGGGAGGGAATATTAAATGCTTTAAAAGAGAAGATAGATTGGCTGTTAATTTATCAGACACCTAAGCTCACTACAAATACTTTAACCTATAATACTACTATGAATTTACAGTTTTTACATCAAGAAAAAATAGATGTAGATATGATGATATGGAGCAAAAACCTTGGGCATTGAAAAACTCACAGACAAACAAGAGAAACAAGAGAAAATAGTTACGATGTTTGATGATATCGCATCAACCTATGACAAAGCGAACCGAGTGCTAAGTATGGGTATCGATATACAGTGGCGTAAAAAAGGCTGTGATAAAGCTTTTGAGATACTTGCTAAAAAAGAGCTAGGGCAAGTGACTGATGTGGCGACAGGTACAGGTGATCTACTGATATACTGGAAAGAACAGGCACAAAAAAATGGCGTAACCATAGAGAAGTATGTAGGTGTAGACCCATCTGTAGGTATGCTAGAAGTTGCTCGTTCTAAAGTAGACTTTGCAGAGTTTATAGAAGGTAAAGCACAAGAGCTACCTGTTGATGATGAGAGTTCGGATGTGATTTCTATCTCTTATGGTATACGAAATGTAGTCGATAGAGTAGAGGCATTACAAGAATTTAACCGTGCATTGAAGCCTAGTGGTTTAGTGGTCATTTTAGAGTTTACAAAGCAAGAGCGTAGGGGCATTATCAATAAAGTGGTAGATTTTGGTATGAAAAATGTCTTGCCTAGAGTGGGTGGGTTTATTTCTAAAAACTACGAAGCATACAAATACCTTCCTGATTCTATAGAAGAATTTTTAACCACAGAGATGTTAGCTAAGGAATTAGAAGAAGCTGGTTTTGAGATGAAATATACAAAATCTTTTTCTATGGGAATAAGTACACTTTTGGTCGCACAAAAAAAATAAATTATCTTTATGTAAGGAGTGGGGAGATGTCAGAAATAATGATGAGTGTTTCTTCGCTCAACACCAAAATAAAATCTCTATTGGAAGCTACCTTTATGCATACTCTTGTAGAAGGTGAAGTGGCTTCTGTGACCTACCACACCTCAGGACATCTCTATTTTTCTATTAAAGATGATAAGAGTTCTATCAAGTGTGTGATGTGGCGTTCGTCTGTAGTTAGAATGAAGTTTCGTATAGAAAAAGGGATGCATATTGTTGTAGAGGGGTCTGTTTCTGTCTATACACCTAGAGGGGAGTATCAGTTTCAAACGGTACGTATTGAGCCTTATGGACAGGGTGCATTGGCTCTTGCCTATGAACAGCTTAAAAAGAAGTTGAAACAGAAGGGTTACTTTGATGCAGAACGTAAAAAAGCTATCCCTAAACATATACAAAAAATAGTACTCGTTACTGCCAAAGAGAGTGCCGCACTTCATGATATGCTTAAAATTATACAGCAACGATGGGCACTGTTGGATGTAGTGATTGTTGATACGCTGGTACAAGGAGATGAAGCCTCATTTCAGATTGCAAGATCGTTACACTATGCGGATACATTGGGTGCTGATGTTGTAGTTGTTGGACGTGGTGGAGGAAGTGCAGAAGATCTATGGTCTTTTAATGAAGAGCGGATTGCAGATGCTATTTTCCATATGCAAACACCTGTGGTCTCTGCTGTAGGGCATGAAGTAGATGTACTTATTAGTGATTTTGTTGCAGACTTACGTGCGCCAACACCAAGTGCTGCCATGGAGATGATATTGCCTGACAGTAGAGAGTTACTCTATATGTTAAATGAATTAAATGAACGGTACCACTATACAATAGCTCAAAAATTACAACAGCTCATACAAAACCTAAAGCATATTGAAGCCTTGGTATTAAGGTCATCACCTACAAGAAAACTTCAGGAGATTACTATACAATTCATACGTTTAGAAAATGAATTTAAAAGAGTTATGGCATATAAATTAGAACATTATGAAAGTATCATTCCTACACTTGTGAAGCAGTATCATCATACTATCACTTTTGTATTGGAAAAAAAGCTACAAAATCTTATGTTTATGGAGCAAAAAATAGTGACAAACAACCCTAAACTGCAATGTCGTGATGGATGGGCTAAAACATCTGTTGAAGGCAAAATAGTCACACTATCAGAACTCAAAATAAACCAGAAATTTATATTAGAAGATGCCTTTGCTAAGATAGAAGCACTTTGTCTGAATAAAATATAGTATATGTTGCATGTATAATATAATTTACTTTGCGAATAGAAAAGGGTAATGATGGATAATATAATGGAAACACTTTCTAAATTTATTAATAACATGAGCCAAGAAGACTATGTCATTGTGGGAATTGTGATTGTGTTGGCTTTATTTCTTATTCATATTTATTCTTTACGTCAAGAAAAAAAGAAACTTATTACTACTGTATATGCTCATGTGAAAGTCTTTCAAAAGGCATTTGAATCAGCAAAAGATGCCATGCTGATAGTTTCTGATACATATGATGTTGTCTATGCCAATCAAGCGATGGTATCTTTATTGGAATTGGACAATAATTTTCTATATCAGCCGTTAAAAAATGTTCCTCAAATTAATACTGGTAAAAATTGGGTTGAACTTGATGCCTTTCTTGAATCAAAAAAAGATAGAATCAATCAGAAACTTCTCTCATTCCCCCAATCTATGTTGAAAGTGATAAAAGAAAAAGAAGTACTTGTTAATGTATACATTGATACTTTAGTGGAAGAGAGTAAATGTGATACAAAATATTATATTATTACTATGCAAGATTTGACAGAGGTTAAAAAAATTTCAGAAATGGCATATCAACATAAATTGACAAGTATGCCAAATCATATGAAAGCGATGCAAGACATCCCTGTACTTTTTTCTAAAATACATACGCAAAATAACAAAATTGCTTTAGCACTGATGCAATTTGATAACTTTTCAAGATTACGTTCTATTGTTGGATATGAACAATCAAATGAGGTGATTGTAACATTCTCAAACTATTTAACAACCATTGTAAGCGAAATGAATGTGAATGTATATCATACATTTGACAATCATTTTCTTTTGACAATTTCAAATGTGGATTCTGTGGAAGATGTGAAAGAATTAATAATCCAACTACAGACAAAATTGGCAAAATTATATAAAATAGATGATACAAGTTTACATTTAACCGTTTCAGTAGGTATAGCTATTTATCCAGAAAGTGGTCCAACAAGAAAATTACTGGACAATACTTATAAAGCCTTAGATATAGCACAAAATGAGGGTGATGGTAATATTGCAGTCTATTTACCTAGTACCTTTCAAAATGAATTTGATGAACTTAGATTACATAATGATATGAAAAGTGGACTTGAAAAAGGTGAATTTGAAGTTTACTATCAGCCTATTATTGATGTTGAAAATGAAGAAGTAGTTGCTGCGGAAGCGTTGATACGTTGGATCCATCCAGAACTCGGATTTATTCCTCCGGATATGTTTATTGGATTAATGGAAAAAACAGGCTTTATTACTAAGTTAGGACAATTTGTACTAGAAGAGGTTTTAAAACAACAAAAACGCTGGGAACTGTTTGAGTTTAAACCTATCGAAGTATCTATTAATGTTTCTATGATTGAAATAGCAACAGGAGAGTTTGTTGAATATGTAGATAATCAACTTAGATATCACCAAATTCATCCAGAAAGCATAAAATTTGAGATTACTGAAAGTATAGCGATGTTTAGTGAAGTTCAAACAGAAAAATATTTTCAACAACTTAAAAAATTAGGGGTAGGTATCTCTTTAGATGATTTTGGTACAGGATATACATCATTTACTTATCTTAAAAAATTTCCTGCTGATATTTTAAAGATAGATAAGAGTTTGACAGATGATATTATCAGTAATGTAGACGACCAACGTATTGTACATGCTATAATAGAATTAGGGCATAATTTGGGTATGAAAGTAGTTGTAGAAGGTGTTGAAACTAAAGCAATGTCTGAGTTGTTGATATCTTATGGATGTGATTATATTCAAGGTTACTATTATTCAAAACCATTACCGGTATTTGAATTCCAAAAATTACTTAGATAAATATAGGGAGAGGTTAAAAATGGATATATGGATATTAGTTGCAGGAACACTGATTTTTGTTCTTTTGTTATTGATTATATGGAAAAATCAGCGTTCAATAAAAATGTTTCATCAGGCTACAGATGAATTGAAGTTTTTTAAAAAAGAAAAAGAATATTATGATGAAGCGATGTTCTTACTATCGAAAGATTATGCAGTTATTTATGCAAATCAATCTGCAAAAGATCTTTTTTCTCTAGATGATAATAATGAAATACATGGTATTAGTAAGAAAATACAATTACAAATTACCAGTGGTATACGTGAAGATTTTTTTAGTGTATTACGTACATATAGTGATATGCATCATACAAGTTTTAAATTGGATAATGTATTTTTATTTGTTTCAGGACAGGAACATAAAGTCAATATTTTCATGGATAAAAGTGCTTTAGATATTAATGGAACCATGACATGCATTATTGATTTGAAGCCCTTAAATATACAGGTAGAGGTTAAGGAAGGAACTCGAGATGGTACAGTTGATTTTTTAACAGGTCTACCAAGTCAATTTCAAGCATTATCAGAGATTAATACATTAGTAATTGAAAGTAAGAAGAAATCAGAATTTTTTGGTATTTTTCTTATGGGTATTGATCATTTCTCAGATATACAAACTACTTTAGGTTTAGGCTATACAAATAAAATTTTAAAACGTGTTGCACAGTATTTTATGGATAATCCAGATGAAAATATACATGTTTATCGTATGGATGCTGATAAGTTTTTGTTTGTCATTAACGGCTTGGATGAAGATGAGCTTGCAAGAAAAATGGCAAAAGATCTTATTTTTACTGTAGGAAATATTTTTAGAGATAATAATGATATTCGATTAACAGCTTCTGTGGGTGTAGTTCTATATCCTAGAGATGGTGAAAATGCGACAAAATTAATTGACAATGTTTATGTTGCACTAAATAAAGCACAAAATGGTAGTGAATCAAATATAGAGGTATTAACTGATGAAGATTCTCTTGTGCATGTAGATGATGTACATATGAACGAAGAGATTAAAAAAGGCTTGATTGAAGGTGAATTTATTTTATTTTATCAGCCTATTTTTGATATTGAGGGGGAACAAATGATAGGAGCAGAAGCACTCTTACGTTGGGAACATCCTAAGCATGGACTTATCTCAGCAAATAAGTTTTTACATGTAGCAGAAAAAACAGGACTTATTGTTGATTTGGGAGAATATGCTTTTAAAGAAGCAATTAAACAGAGAGAACGTTGTGATATTTGGGTAAAAGATGATTTTCAGATTACTATTAATATGTCTTTAAAAGAGATGCAAGTAGAAAAGCTTATCCCAAAACTTGAAATGTTATTTAAAAAATATAAAGTAGAAACGCATACCATCAATCTAGATGTGAGTGAAAGTGATGCTATGGAAAATATTGATAAAACAGCAAATGATTTTAAACTCTTTAAAGAATTAGGTTTGTCACTTTCTCTAGAACACTTTGGTGCTGAATATACATCATTTAAGTATTTAAATCTTTTACCTATTGATACCATTAAGATTGACAGATCACTTATCTTCGGTTTGACATTAAATTTGAAACATCAAGTAACTGTAAAAGCTATTATTGAATTGGCACATACATTTGGGTATAAAGTAGTAGCAGAAGGGATTGAAACATCACAGGAATCAAGTATTTTAGAAGGATTAAATTGTGACTATGCGCAAGGATATCTTTATTCAAGACCATTATCAGCGAAAGAGTTTGAAACATTGCTAAACTAGAATATAGATGTAGATAGAATTTAAATTTCTATCTACATTAAGTTTTATATTACATCATACCGGGCATACCGCCCATTGGAGGCATATCCGGCATAGCTGTTGGTGCTTCAGGGATATCTGAAACGGTTGCTTCTGTTGTAAGAAGTAATGAAGCAACAGAAGTTGCATTTTGAAGTGCTACACGTTCCACTTTAAGTGGATCGATGATCCCAGCTTCAAGCATATCTACATACTCTCCAGTCGCTGCGTTAAATCCTAAGTTTGCTTCTGTTGAGTTAGCAATCTTATCTGCAACTACACCTGCATCAAATCCAGCATTTTGTGCAATTTGTTTCATAGGAGCAAAGACAGCTCTTAAGATAATCTCAGCACCTACGGCTTCATCCTCTTTAAGATCAAGTTTCACTGCCTGACTTGCTTTAATAAGCGCTGCACCACCACCGATGACGATACCTTCATCTACAGCCGCTTTGGTGGCACTTAGTGCATCATCCACTCTGTCTTTTTTCTCTTTCATCTCTGTCTCAGTGGCAGCGCCTACTTTGATAACTGCAACCCCACCAGAGAGTTTTGCAAGACGCTCTTGAAGTTTCTCTTTGTCATACTCACTTGTAGTACTTGCTACTTGTGTTTTTATCTCATTGATACGAGCGGCCACGGCATTGGCATCACCTTTACCATCGACGATGACAGTATTGTCTTTGTCTATTACCACTCTTGCAGCATGTCCTAGGTCAGCCAATGTCGCTTTTTCTAGCGTAAGACCAAGCTCTTCTGTGATAAGTGTAGCACCTGTTAAGATAGCGATATCTTTCAACATCTCTTTCTTTCTATCTCCAAACCCTGGTGCTTTAACTGCTGTGATGTTAAGTACACCTTTGAGTTTATTGAGCACCAAAGTAGAAAGTGCTTCACCTTCGATATCATCAGCGATAATAAGAAGAGGACGTCCACTTTGCTGTACTTGCTCAAGCATAGGTACTAAGTCTTTGAGTGAAGTAAGCTTGCTATCTGTTAAAAGGATGATAGGTGATTCTAATTCACACGTCATCTTCTCAGTGTTTGTTACAAAGTATGGAGAGATGTATCCTCTATCAAACTGCATACCTTCCACTACTTCAAGATCATCATTGATCCCTTTGGCTTCTTCTACCGTAATGACACCATCTTTACCCACTCTGTCCATCGCTTCAGCAATAAGATCACCGATAACACTGTCTGAGTTTGCAGAGATAGTTGCAACTTGCGCTATCTCTTTCTTGTCTTTTACTTCTTTAGAGATTTTCTTAAGCTCTTCGATGATAGCAGCACTCGCTTTGTCCATACCACGCTTTACTTCTATAGGGTTAGCACCTGCTGTGATATTTCTAAGACCCTCTTTAAAGATAGAGTGTGCCAATACGGTTGCAGTCGTTGTACCATCTCCAGCTTCATCTGCTGTGTTTGATGCAACTTCCTTAACCAGTTGTGCACCCATATTCTCTAGAGTATCTTGAAGTTCTATTTCACGTGCAACAGAGACACCATCTTTAGTGATGTGTGGTGCACCGTATGACTTCTGTATCAATACATTACGTCCTCTAGGTCCCATGGTTACCTTCACTGCATCAGCAAGTTTTGTAACACCTTCAAAGAGACCACTTCTTGCTTTGTCTGAAAAAAATATTTCTTTTGTCATCTATATCTCCTTAATTATTTGATAAGCCCTAAGACTTCTTTACTGAGTAAAATAAGGTATTCTTTACCTTCAATTACAATTTCCATTCCTGAGAAGTTTGCGAAAACGACAGTATCATCTACATTGATACCATCCTCCTTTGCATCCGGTCCAACGGCAACTACTTTACCTTCGAGAGGTTTTTCTTTTGCAGTATCTGGAATGTATAGCCCAGAAGCTGTTTGATTTGACTGTTCTTCACGTTCGACTAAAAGTCTATCTTTTAATGGTTCAAATGCCATAGTGACTCCTTTAATAATTTTGAATTCTTTTGTAACCGCATTGTAGTGATTTTTTCTAAAAATGTCAATAAGTTTCTTTAAAAAATTTAATATATATGAGTCAGTATGACTAAAGTATGTTTTATTTTGTAGAATTAAATCTTTTTTTACAATTTTTTCTAAAAACCATTGACAATAAAGGTATCTTTAGATAAAATTCCGTCTCTTCAAAATAAGTCAAGGTAGCTCAGCTGGTTAGAGCGCTGGTCTCATAAGCCGGAGGTCGAGGGTTCAAGTCCCTCTCTTGACACCACTTCATAAGATTTTATTTAGTTATTGCATCTAAATTATACTAACTTACGATTGCTTATAAAAATATAGCAAAATTACCTAATATTTAAAAATATTTAATCTTAAATAATATAAAATATGTTATGCTTATGCAGAATGCATTTATTATGCATGATTATAAACAAGGAAGAAGGAGTATATGATGGTAAAAAAAATAGCAGTTGTACTATTGAGTACAATAATTGGAAATTCACTTTATGCAGGTGATTATGATGCAAATGCAAAAGGATTCTTAGGTCTTGAAGTTGGTGCAGCAACAGTTGATGCTGATAGATTTGGGGGTTTTACTCATGAAGGTGATGCTGTAGAATATGGTATTCGTTTTGGTGCCCAATCAGATGTGTGGCGTGCCACATTCGCATTTGACTATTTTGACAGTAGTAGTGACGATCAAAATGTTGAAAAAGGACTTTTGATGGTTGATTATTTCTTATTTACAAGTGATACAGAATATAAGGTTAGACCTTTCGTTGGTGCAAACGTTGGATTAATTAATTATGAAAGTACTGGAATTGATGCGACAGACTTTATTTATGGTGGACAAGCTGGTGTAATTGTTGGAGTGGGAGAAAATATAGATTTGGATTTAAGTTATAGATATTCTCTCTCAGGTTCAGAAAAAGTAAATAATTTAGGTAGTATTATTTTTGGATTGAATTACCTTTACTAAAAAAAATAAGGAAATTAATTATGAAAAAAAATATTATTTATAGTTTAGTATATATTTCTACAGCTGTATTAATTACTGCATGTGGTTCTAATGATAAGGCAGATGGAAGTGCAGGTACAAATATTGATGCTTCTATGTCTATATTGATGGAAGGAATAGTCAGACTTGATAAAACAAGAGGTTGTGAAAAGTTATTTGTTGTTCATGCTGTTGATGGTAATGGAAATCCTATTCCTAATTTAAATGTTGATGCAAGTATTATTATAAATAATAAAGCTTCTGGAGACAGTGTAGGTATATTGCAAACAACTGAGCCAATTACATTTTTAGATAATAGATATAATTTTAATACTGAAAATGTTGTTCCTGGGGATAGAGTAATTATACTCCCTACCCAAGATAGACATGATGCAACTTATACAGGTGATTGGAATATACATGAAGTGCAAGGTTCGTCTCTTATGCTTTGGAATGCAGCATACAATCTTGAAACAACCGATAAGCTGAGTTATATAGTAGGGAATGATTCTATTTATGTGCCGGGTTATGGAACTGCCGTAGCTCATGTAGAAAAAGATGATACAAATGGTACAACAGTTACAAATAGTGATGGTTATGCTTATTTTAAAGTAGTATATGATCTTTCACTTATTGGTTATCCAATGGCAGTAGGAGCACATACTAGTACTGATTATCGTATAGGGGCAGCAATTATTGGACGACTTCCTGATTGTTTACCTACTATAGATGTAAATACAACAGATACTAATGTTAGGGCTATACCTTAATTTATTATTATGAGAAGAGTATGTATTTATAGTATATGCTCTTAATCTGTAATTTCTGCAATTTCTACTATAATCTCATAAATCATTTCAAATCTAGGTAAATCATATGATAGACTTAAAATACCTCCAAAACAACTTCGAAGAAGCATCGGCTAAACTTCAAAAAAAAGGTGTAGAGACAGCTACACTTGAAAAACTTCAAATCCTTTTTACGTCACTCAAGGAAGCTAATGCAACATTAGAGTCCATGAAGGCCGAGCAGAATAGTATGTCTAAACTTTTTGGACAGTACAAAAGAGAAGGTAAAGATATCTCTGAACTTAAAGCCAAAGTAGATGCTAATAAAGAAGCCATGGTGCCAGTACAGGAAAAAGCACGTGAGGCTGAGGAAGCATTGTATGCTGTGGCACTGGCTATCCCTAACTTTCCTGATGACTCTGTACCAGAGGGTGCAGATGAGGAAGATAATGTCGAACAACGCAGGGTACTTGAACCTCGAAGTTTTGACTTTAAACCCAAAGAACATTGGGAGCTTTCTGAAATCAATGGATGGATAGATTTTGAGCGTGGTGTGAAACTGGCAAAGTCTCGTTTTGCCATACTTAAAGGTGAGGCATCGAGACTTGAACGTGCGCTGATTAACTTTTTTCTTGATATGAATAGAGAAAAAGGTTTTGAAGAGTATTCCGTTCCTTTTATCAATAATGCTACCATGCTACAAGGGACAGGGCAGTTACCAAAGTTTGGTGATGACTTGTTTAAGATAGAAGATGAAGACTTATATCTCATCCCTACTGCAGAAGTACCTTTAACCAATATGTACAATGATGAGATACTTTCTGAAAAAGAGCTACCACTACTTATGACTGGTTATACCCCATGTTTTAGAAAAGAAGCTGGAAGTGCAGGGCGTGATACACGTGGTATTATCCGTCAGCATCAGTTTAATAAAGTAGAGATGGTAGCCATAGCTCACCCTGATAAATCTGAAGAGGTATTTGACCTTATGGTGAAAAATGCTTCAGATATATTGACAGCTCTTGGTTTACCACATAGAGTTGTAGAACTTTGTGGAGGAGACTTAGGATTCTCAGCAGCTACAACGATTGACCTTGAAGTATGGCTCCCTGGGCAAAACCAATACCGTGAAATCTCTTCTATTTCAAATACTAGAGATTTCCAGGCAAGACGTGCCAAAATACGTTTTAAAGATGGTAAGAAAAATAGATTGGTACACACACTCAATGGCTCAGCTTTGGCTGTAGGGCGTACGATTGTTGCTATAATGGAAAACTATCAAAATGAAGACGGGACGATTGAGATTCCTGAGGTATTGAAGAAATATATGTGAGAAGCGTAAGCAAACGACAAGAGTTTGTCGTTTGTAGCTTCGGAACCGAAATGGTCGGAGCGAAGCGTAGCCATGTTGGCTAGACTGTCTTAGAAGAATCACTATACCGTGATTTCAATTTCCCTTCCATACTCAAATAACTATTTAATGCACCTATATATGCTCTAGCAGAGGCTAACATGGTGTCTATGTTAAGTCCATGTCCTATGATGGCTGGTTCGCCGTTGAAGGAGACTTTTACGGTGACTGATGCTAAGGCATCTTTACCTTCACTTACAGATTTTACTTTATAATCTTCCAATTTCCCATTATATCCTGATATACGGTCGATGGTTTTGAAGATGGCATCGATAGTACCTTCACCTATACCTGCCTCGATGATTTCATTGTCATCTTTTTTTATCTTCACTGCAGCACTTGGTACACCGTTTGAACAGTCCATTAATTGTAATGAGATCAACTCATAAATTTGTGTGGCTTTGGTCATTTCGTTAGTGACTAAAGCACGTAAGTCATCATCGTAGATATCTTTTTTTCTATCTGCTAAGATTTTGAAACGTTCAAATGATGCATTTAATGCTTCATCATCTAAGGTAAAGCCCAATTTAGACAATTTGTCTTTAAAGGCTGCACGTCCAGAGTGTTTACCCATCACTAAAGTATCATTTTTAATCAACCCAATACTCTCAGGTGTGATGATTTCATAGGTCTCTTTGTTTTTCAACATACCATCTTGGTGTATACCAGATTCATGTGCAAAAGCATTTTTACCAACGATAGCTTTGTTTGGTTGTGGCTCAATACCAGTAATAGTTGCTATCAAACGGCTTGAGGGGTATATCTCTTTAGTGTTAATGTTGGTATCGTAGTTAGAAAAAACATCTGAGCGTGTTTTTAATGCCATCACTATCTCTTCTAACGCAGCATTTCCTGCACGTTCACCTAAACCGTTGATGGTACACTCAACTTGTCTTGCCCCGTTCACTACTGCTTCTAAAGAGTTAGCAACCCCTAAACCTAAGTCGTTGTGGTTATGTACAGAGATGATGGCTCTGTCTTTGGTATATTCGCTCATCTCTTTGACCATAGCACCTATCTCAAAAGGAAGTCTAAATCCTACAGTGTCGGGTAAATTTATGGTAGTAGCGCCTGCTTCGATGACTGCGTCAGATATCTCTTTCATGAAGCCCATGTCTGAACGTCCTGCATCTTCACAGGAAAACTCTACATCATCTACAAAGGTACGTGCATACTCTACCGCACGTACTGCCCGCTTGATGACTTCATCAGATGTCATTTTAAGCTTGTATTCCATATGTATTTTGGAAGTAGCGATAAAGGTATGGATACGTTTCATCTTTGCCTTAGCTATGGCTTCACCTGCTGCTTTGACGTCTGAGTCTATAGCACGTGCCAAAGAACAGACTGTGGAGTTGCTTACACGCTGTGCTATCTTGTCTATGGCATCAAAGTCTCCTGGGCTTGCTGCAGCAAATCCTGCCTCAATGATGTCAACACCTAAACGCTCTAACTGTGCAGCGATTTGGATTTTCTCTTCGGTGTTCATAGAAGCCCCAGGGCTCTGTTCTCCGTCTCTTAATGTGGTGTCAAATATTTTAATTGTTTCAATACTCATTGTATTTCCTTGGTATAAATAAAACGCCAAACGAAACTAGTTTCGTGAGCCCTCTGCTGAAGAGAACACAGCGTTAGCGTAGCCTGAGTAGAGCTTTGCTCTATGGCGTTGCATAATAGTTGTCTAATTCTACCTAAAAGTTGGTTAGGAGCATTAGAATAGTATGTTTATTGTAAAAAAGTGTGGATAGTTAGACTATTAGAGTGCGAGCAGTAGCAGGAGAGAAGTGTCTTTAGTGAAAATTGTTTGTGTTGTTATGATATTTTTCATAATGTTCTCCTATTAAATTTTTATAAGTATACAGTAAATTCATATAAATTACAAGGGATAATAATTATCTCTTGAGTAGATTCTTTTTCTCTATTCATATTAGATTAATAAATAGACCCTATAATTTGCCTAAACTATTTATTAGGGTGAAGTGTGAACAGATATAGATTTTTAGGTTATTTTTTTATTGTTTTTGTGTGTATTAGTTTTTTAACTAGAACGGCACTTTTAGTGTACTCTTTTACATTTATAGATACTTCTGTCATAGCACTCTTTAAACTTTTTTTGGTTGGATTCTTTTATGATATAGTGGCATTTTTTTATTATATTATCCCCTTTGTTATCTATCTTCTTCTTCTACCTCAAAAATGGTATAACAGTAAAATACATAAAATATTTTCATTATTAGTATTTTTTGGCGTGGTATATGCTGTGGTATTTAATGGTGTATCAGAGTGGTTCTTCTGGGAAGAGTTTGGAAAAAGATTTAATTTTATAGCTGTAGATTATTTGGTTTATACCCATGAAGTGATACAAAATATACGTGAGTCATATCCTATCCCTCTTCTGTTGGCAGCAGTCTTTGTCGTAACGTGTATCATATTTTATACATTGTATAAACGTACCAAAGGCTTTGAAAAACTTTTTGAAGATGACAGTACATATAAAGAACGTGCATGGATGACACTTATTTTGTTACTTGTTCCTGTACTCTCTTTTATTTTTCTTCAGAAGCAAACGATTGCGACAAGTAGCTCTCCAAATAGATACAACCAAGAACTTTCCAAAAATGGATTTTATTCACTTTTTTCAGCCTTTAGAAATAATGAACTGGATTATTATGAGTTTTATACTACTGAAGATAATACAAAGGTATTGAAAAATTACAGAAAGTTAGTTGCAAGTAAGCACAGTTATTTTATATCTAACGACTTAAATAAAACTTTACGTCAGGTAACGCATGAAGGTGAAGAGAAAAAATACAATGTGATGTTAGTGATGATAGAGAGTATGAGTGCTTCGTATATGGGACTTTATGGAGACAGTAAAAATTTAACGCCTCATATAGATGCTTTGGCAAAAAAATCACTTTTTTTCTCTAACTTTTTTGCTACAGGCACACGTACTGTTAGAGGTATGGAAGCAGTCACTATGTCTGTACCCCCTACTGCAGGAAGAAGTATCGTCAAACGTCCAGACAATCACAATATGTTTGGTATGGGTCAGGTATTTAAAGAAAAAGGTTATGACAATAAATTTATCTATGCAGGGCATGGATATTTTGATAATATGAATGACTATTTTGGACACAATGGTTTTCAAATTGTAGATAGAAATAGTTTTGATAAAAGTGAAGTTACCTTTGCTAATGTATGGGGTGTGTGTGATGAAGACCTTTTTGATAAAAGTATTAAAGAAGCAGATGTATCCTATGCAAATAAAAAACCGTTTTTCTCTTTTATTATGACAACTTCAAATCATAGACCTTTTACCTATCCTGATGGAAAGATAGATATACCAAGTCACTCTGGTCGATGGGGTGGGGTGAAATATACTGACTATGCCATAGATGCATTTTTGAAAAAGGCTTCTAAAAAACCTTGGTTCAAAGATACACTTTTTGTATTTGTTGCCGATCACAATGGTGGAAGTTCTGGTAAAAATGATTTACCTTTGTATAGATATAAAATCCCTTTTATTATCTATGCCCCAGCGATTGTTACCCCACAAAAGATTACAAAAATATCTTCGCAAATAGATTTGGCACCTACTGTGATGTCATTGCTAGATTGGAGTTATAAAAGTAAGTTTTATGGGAAAGATATATTAGACGATGACTTTAAGCCTAGAGCTTTAATAGGTACCTATCAAAAACTTGGGCTCTACCAAGATAATAAACTAACGATACTTTTACCAAATGCAACAGCAAAAGAGTATAAAGTAAAATCATTAGGTCTTCATGATACAAAATATGAAGAGATGGATATAGATAAAAATAATTTAGATGATGCCATTACCTATTATCAGAGTGCTAGTTATTTTTATAAACACCATTTAGATAGATACGAGAAGTAATTAACGTTTTATTTTTATCTTACGTATACTGAGTGTACGTAGAGCACGTAGAGGTCCGTAAAGTGTATATGCCAAGATAATAATGGCAAACCCTTCTGCTGAGAAAAGATAGAGCAGTGAAGCTACGAGTACAAGAAGAATCATCGTCTTAAATACCATAGGCTTATCTAACTGTACTTTTTTAAAAGAGGGGTAACGAAAGTTACTTACCATAAGAATGGCTACACCAAGTGCCAAAAATAGTAAGATGATGCTGTAATCTTGTAGTGTGTATTTATTAAATAAGAGTATCCACATAGAGACAAATACTGCCGCTGTGGGGATAGGTAATCCTATGAAGACATTGGGGTCAGTTTTGGCTGTTGAGATGTTAAAACGGGCTAATCTAATAGCACCAAAGATAACATAGAGTGCAGAGACCAATATGCCAAAACGTCCAAACTCATGACCTACAAAAAAATAGAGTAACATTGCAGGTGCAATACCAAAAGAGATAATATCAGCTAAAGAGTCAAACTCTACACCAAACTGACTGGTAGTATTTGTCATACGCGCCACACGTCCATCTAGACCGTCAAAAATGAGGGCAAGCAGTACAAGCCAAGAAGCAAGGATAAAATGTTCTTTACTTGCTTCAACAATACTTATCACGCCTACAAAAATGCTACTTGCGGTAAACAGATTGGGTAGGATGTAGATAAGATTGGATTTTTTCATGGTTAAGCTTCTTTTTCTTTGGCTTCTTTATCTTCCGCTTCTTTTTCCGCTTCTTCTTGTTCTTTTGCCCATGCTTCTGCTTTGGCTATTTTATCACCATGTGCAAGACGGCTTTCCATATTGTTTTCTTTTTCGAACTCTTCGATGATAGAACGTACTTTTTTACCCTCGATAACTTCCACATCTAAAAGCACGGCAGTCATATTTTCAATAGCTGTAGCATATTCACTAAGTGTTTGTTTTACATAGTTGTATCGTTCATTGAGTGTAGAACGGATAAAGTTATCCATATCTTCAGCCATCTTTTCACTATAGTCCGTACTTACTGCCCCTCCACCAAGGAATGAATTGGAAGAGCGAGAAAGTACCATAAGTCCTGCTACATCTGTCATACCATAGACAGATATCATGTCTTTAAGTATGGCAGTGGCACGATCAAGGTCGTTTCCTGCACCGGTACTGATCTCTTTAATAAAGATCTCTTCAGCAGCACGTCCACCAAGAAGTACATCTACTTCTGCCATGAGTTCATGTTTCTGTTTTAAGAATCTGTCTTCATCATCTGGAAGATGCAGTGTATATCCAAGTGCCCCAAGTCCTCGTGGAATGATAGACACTTTGGTTACACGTGTTGCACCCTTAGTAAGTTCTGCCATGAGGGCATGTCCACTTTCATGGTACGCAACAATTTTTTTCTCAACATCAGAGATTTTACGGTTTTTCTTCTCAAGTCCTACAAAAGAACGCTCAATAGACTCGAGTAAATCAGCTTGTTCTATCTCTTTTTTGTTAAAACGTCCAGCGAGTAGGGCAGCTTCGTTGATGATGTTTGCTAAATCTGCTCCTGCAAGTCCTGCTGTTTGTTTTGCTACGATTTTTAAGTCTACAGTTGGTGCGAGTTTAACACCTTTAGAGTGTACTTTTAAAATTGCCAAACGACCATCATAGTCAGGCTTATCGACAAGTACTTGTCTATCAAAACGTCCTGCACGAAGTAGGGCAGCATCAAGTGTTTCTGGTCTGTTTGTAGCTGCTAGTACGATGACAGGTGTGTCCGTACCAAAACCGTCCATCTCTGCAAGGAGTTGGTTCAGTGTCTGCTCACGCTCATCATTCCCGCCCATCTGACCGCCACTTGCTCTAGATTTACCAATAGCGTCTATCTCATCGATAAAGATAATAGAAGGGGCTTCTTTTTTTGCTTGGGCAAAAAGATCACGTACACGGCTTGCACCAACCCCTACAAACATTTCAATGAATCCCGAACCTGATACTGAGAAGAATGGTACAGAAGCTTCACCTGCAACAGCTTTGGCAAGTAAGGTTTTACCTGTACCTGGAGGTCCTACTAAGAGAAGTCCTTTAGGTATTTTGGCACCAAGCTCCATGTATCGCTCAGGAAATTTAAGAAAATCAACGATTTCCTTGACTTCATCTTTAGCTTCTTCTACACCTTGTACATCAGAAAATTTAGTATCTGGTTTTTCAGAGTTAATGAGTTTGTCTGCTTTTCCTGCACCGAGTATTCCTCCACCCATACCTTTACTCATTTTTTTCGCTAGGAAAATCCAGATACCAAAGAAGATGAGAATAGGAAGTAAAGATCCTAAAAGTTCAGACATGAATCCTCCACCCATGATACCTTCATAAGTGATACCTTTTTTTTCTAATAGAGGGACAAGATCTTTGTCATAAGTAGGAATGTTTTGCGCTACATAGCGTATCTTTTTCCCATTCTTATCTGAGATAGCTTCTATCGTAGTAGGCGTTAACTTAACAGAGGTAATACTACCTTTTTCTATTTGTGCCTTTATTTCTGAGTATTTGACAGACTTGGTTTGTGTGACTGTACTGTTAGGGTTCATCATATTGTTCAGCCCCCCACCTTCACCAATAAATGCTTTAAATACCATAATGATGACAATGGAAAAAATAGCAAATGCCAATAGTGGGTTGTTATTGAAAAAATTATTGTTATTGTTGTTGTCTTGATTGTTATTGTCTTGGTTAGCCATTAATTTGCTTCCTTTGTATAAACAAGTGTTACCCACTCATCTTTAAGTGTTCTTTTTTCTAGTGTTAGGTCTTTAAATGACTCTTTGACCAGTTCTTCTTTTTTATCTAAGATACCTGAAAGTATGAGGTATCCACCTTCTCTTGTTGCCGCTTTTAAATCTTTTGCGATAAATCGTAATACATCTGCGATGATATTGGCTATGACAACATCATAGGTTTTATCTGTTTTATCTATGGAACCTTCCCACAGTGTATCATACTTCTCTTCGTTGAGTGCAAAGTTTTCTTTACAACTTTCTACCGAGACTGGGTCTGTATCGCAGAGCTCTACGGTTGCACCTAACTTTTTAGCAGCAAGTCCTAATATACCTGAACCACAACCTACGTCTATGACTGAATCATTTTCTTTTACATAAGAAGAGATAGCTTCTAAACAAGAAAATGTTGTGGCATGATGTCCTGAACCAAATGCAAGGGCAGGGTCAATTTTGATATTGATATACTCTTCTTTGGGTTCGTACCAAGAGGGGAAGATATAAAACTTCCCCGCTTCAATAGGCTCTATGGAGTCTTTGTATTTTTGTATCCAGTCTTGATTCTCTTTTTCTTCAAGTTGGTAATTCATATGGATGTCACCATTTAACGTACCATCTAAAGATACTAGTGCATCTTTAACGAAAGTTAAATCAGATTCACTACGTACAACGATTTTTTCATAGCCTATCTCTACTCCGTCTCCTGCGATGTTTGCTACAAAGTCTGCGATAAATTCTACAAAAT
>JALXBG010000056.1 GCA_026991605.1 Sulfurovum sp. | reverse complement strand
GTTCCATAAAAGAAAAAGCACCATTACGCTATAATCGCGACAATTATATAACACGTAGGATGCACTATGAGCGAAACTGTAGAAAAAAAAGCAACATATAACCCAAAAGAAGTAGAAGACAAATACTATAAAATTTGTGAAGATCGTGGGTATTTTGAGATAGACGGAAATAAAGGTATTCAGGAAGCAGGAAAAGATGGAAAGAGTAAAACTTTTTCCATTATGATGCCACCCCCAAACGTTACAGGAAGCCTACATATCGGTCATGCACTGACGTTTACACTGCAAGACATCATCACACGTTATAAGCGTATGGATGGGTTTAAGACACTTTGGCAACCTGGGACTGACCATGCAGGGATTGCGACACAAAACATCGTAGAGAAGCAACTCTTGGCTGAAGGTACTACAAAAGAAGAGATAGGACGTGAAAAGTTTTTAGAACGTGCATGGCTTCAAAAAGAGACTTCAGGTGGAAACATCGTGCATCAAATGCGTAAACTTGGTGTCACACCTGCATGGAAACGTGAACGTTTTACGATGGATGAAGGACTTAAAGAGGCAGTCAAAGAAGCTTTCGTTTCTCTCTATGATGAAGGGCAGATTACACAAGATACCTACATGGTAAACTGGTGTACACACGATGGCGCACTTAGTGACATCGAAGTAGAGCACGAAGAGGTCAACGGCAAATTCTACACAATGATTTACAAATTTGCTGATGGTTCAGGAGAACTCGAAGTAGCCACAACGAGACCAGAGACTTACTTTGGAGATACGGCTATCATGGTACACCCTGATGATGGACGTTACAAAGACATCGTAGGTAAAGAAGTTTTACTTCCACTGACTGACAGAAAAATAAAAGTGATTACCGATGCACATGTAGATATGGAGTTTGGTACAGGTGTAGTAAAAGTAACCCCTGCACACGACCAAAATGACTACGCTGTAGGACAGAGACATAACCTTGAGATGATTAAAGTATTTGATGAAAAAGGGATACTTAACGACTATTGTGGAGAATTTGAAGGACTAGAGCGTCTTGAAGCACGTCCTGTTATCGTTAAGGCACTTGAAAATGCTGGGCACATCGTGAAGATAGAAGACCACGTACACCAAGTTGGTCACTGTTACCGTTGTAAAAACATTGTAGAGCCGTTTATCTCTACACAGTGGTTTTTGAGTGAAAAGATTGCTGAAAACTCCATCAAAGAGACAAAAAAGCACAACAATTTCCACCCTGCTCACTGGATAAACTCCTACACTGCATGGATGGATGAGCTTAGACCTTGGTGTATCTCCCGTCAACTTTGGTGGGGACACCGTATTCCAGTATTTACCTGTGCTGACTGTGGTCACACATGGGCAGACAAAGCAGATGAGCCAGAGGCTTGTCCTAAGTGTGCCTCTAAAAAGATGACCCAAGACCCAGATGTACTAGATACCTGGTTCTCCTCTGCTCTATGGGCTATGTCTCCTCTAGGTTGGGGGAATAATGGAAAACTTTCTGACCTCTATAATGACACAGACATGGAAGACTTCTACCCGAACTCACTGCTCATTACTGGGTTTGACATTATGTTCTTCTGGGTAGCACGTATGATGATGATGGGTGAGCACTTTACAGGAAAGCTGCCGTTTGAAGACATCTATATGCATGCACTTGTACGTGATGAGCATGGGGCTAAGATGTCCAAGTCAAAAGGCAATGTTATAGACCCTCTTGACATGGTAGAAGAGCACTCTGCAGACATCATCAGATTTACACTGGCTTATCTTGCAGTACAAGGGCGTGACATCAAGCTAGGTGCAAAGAACCTAGAGCAGTTTAGAAACTTTACAAACAAGCTTTATAATGCAACGAATTAC
>JALXBG010000055.1 GCA_026991605.1 Sulfurovum sp. | reverse complement strand
AATTCAATCTGTTGAAGCAAGATAAGTCTTACTTCAACATGATGAATTAAGCTTTATCGTGTGTTTCTTTCACAATTTCAGCCATCTCTCTTTCTATTTCATCAGGAATGTCTAAATCATCATCTGTAAGTATTCCAGCATTTGGATCATTATAAATACTTTCATTTAATTTTCTTTCACTTTTAGCAACTATGACAGATACTGCAGCATCTCCTGAAACATTGACTGCTGTACGAATCATATCTAGTAATCTATCCACACCTAAGATTAGTCCTATACCTTCTACTGGAAGCCCTACTTGCGTAAATACCATAGAAAGCATAATAAGTCCAACTCCGGGAACACCTGCTGTACCGATGGAGGCAAGAACTGACATCATGATAACTGTCAAGTAACCAGTGATACCTAAATGAACTCCATACGCATTAGCGATAAATACTGTGGCAACCCCTTGCATGATGGCAGTACCATCCATGTTGATGGTAGCTCCAAACGGTACTGTGAAGGATGCAACAGAGTTATTGACCCCGAGTCTATCTGTCACTGCTCTAAGTGTTACAGGAATCGTTGCATTTGAACTTGAAGTTGAGAATGCAAAGATTTGTGTTTCACGCATCTTTTTGAGAAATATTTTTGGACTCATGCCTGAGAATATTTTAAGAATACTCATAAGCGTTATAAAAAGATGTATCATGAGTGCGGCTATAAGTACTAGTACATATCCTGCCAAATCCACCAAGAGTCCCAAACCTAAATTAGCAATGGCTTTTGCAAGCAATGCAAATACAGCGTAAGGTGCAACTGCCATAATAATGTTTACCATTTTCATCATAATCTCATTACCAATTTCGACAAGCTCAACCACAGGTTCTGCTTTCTTACCTACCATCAAGATAGAAATACCTACCAAAATAGAGAAGAAAATGATTTGTAACATTTTTCCTAGTGCCATGGCATTGATAGCATTACTTGGAATAATATCTATCAGTACGGCACTTAATGCTGGGGCTTCTTTGGCTGTAAAAGCAGCTTCTGTTGTCATGTGTACCCCACTACCTATACCAATAGTCGCAGCAAGTCCTATACCTACAGCAATGGCAATGGCAGTTGTAAGCATATAGAGTGCAAATGATTTACCACCTACTTTACCTAACGCATTGATATCCCCAATACCAATAACACCTGTTATGAGTGAGAAGAATACCAAAGGTACCACGAGCATTTTTAGTGCTGTTACAAACATTTTTCCTACAATATGGAAAAAGCCTACCACATATTCATTGACAAATGAACCTTCAGCATTTAATCCCAGTAAATTTATTGCCAATCCAACAATAATACCTAATGCCATACCAATGAGAACTTTCGTTGTTAAGGACATCTTTTTTTCTGTTGCCATTTCATAACTCCTTTTTGTTTAGATTATCAATTCAAATAGTACAATTTTGTCTTATTTGAATTAAAAATAATATATTTTTATCTTATTAAACCAAGCCTATCTTGGCTTAACACGATAAAACTAAGGAGTACTTAGTTAGCAAGAAGCAAGGAAATCTTGCTTCTTAGTCTTTAAAAGTTCATATAGTATATGATTCTAAAGTCATTTCTGTCTTCTCTACCTGTACTCCCATTTGGATTTACTCCACCTCTATTTGCTTCTGATGCATCCGACTGATCTTTAATAGAATAACGTACTCTAATTTTTGACCAATCATTAATCGTATATTTTCCATCAAAGTTAAACTCAGTAAAATCATCTCTTAGGTTACCATTATCTGCTGAAACATCTACATAACCAAACTTCAAACTCAGTCCAGCCATAGGTTTAATAACGAGTTGCCCACCAAATGCTGTACTTGCCTCATAATTTCCGTACCCTTGTTGCCAGTCAGTATACATAGGTCCCGATTCAAATGCTT
>JALXBG010000054.1 GCA_026991605.1 Sulfurovum sp. | reverse complement strand
CAAATATTGCTACACAAGTAGTAACTACTGGTTCTGTAGATACAAGTACAGTAGGAAGTTATACCATTATGTATAAAGTTCATGACAGTGTGGGTAATGGTGGCTATGCAAAACGTATTGTTACTGTCGTTGATGCTGATGCTGAAATCGTAGTTGGGCATGAAGACGGTAATAATGCTGGCTGGACAGTATATGATAACAATCCTGCAGGGGCAACTGCCTTAAGTGTGGAAGATGCAGATAAAGGGGGGAGAGTTATAGAACTTAGTGGTGCTGGCATTGAGAATGGTTACGCATTGACAAACCTAAATATAACTGAAGGATTCGTGGCCTCGTGGGCTATGAAGTTTGATGAGGATTTTAAATTTTTTATTAAAATTCAAACACAAGATCATGGTCGTATCTACATGACATATGTACCTGAAGATATAGATAGAGGCTATGTCGAAGATGGCCTTCACTATGTCTATCTTGCTTTGGGATCTGATGTTAACGATAATACTTGGAGAACTTTCAAGCGAGATATAGCAGCTGACTTGCATAAGGTTAAAGATGAGTATGTGATTACAAGTATCATAGGGTTTCTTGTTAGGGGAAGTGGTAGAGTAGATGATTTGACTACCTATACACGAGGGAACCATGCTACATTTACTTACAACGGGCATAGCTATGAGATAGTTAAAACCGCCAGAAGTTGGCAAGAAGCATCTAATGATGCTGTAGCAAAAGGTGGCTACTTAGCCCATATAAATTCAAAAAAAGAAAACGAAGAGATATACTCTAGACTGTTGAGACATATAAGTGATGCAGAGTTACTTACAACCAGAGCAGCAGATGGAGGTAATGCTTCATATGTATGGATAGGTGGTAGTGACCATACTACTGAGGGTACATGGCGATGGTCAGACGACAATGTACAATTTACATTAGGTGATGTGCCTACTGCGGGAGTGTATACCAATTGGGGACAAGCATGGGATGGAGGACACAAGGAGCCTGACAACTGGATAAATGCAGATTTAGCACCAGAAGGACAAGATTTTGCGGCAATGGCTGTCCATAATCCAATTAATCCTAATGGTAACTTAGGCAATGGAAGAATTTGGCCATGGGGTTTCGCAGGTCAATGGAATGATGTAGCTATAGGGAATGCGCTTTATTACATTATAGAATATAATTAGGAGTACATTAAATATTAAGATATATGAATGACAAAGGGTCTGTTTTTTTGTATTATAGGGTATGTTTTAAAATATAAGCATTTGTTTTAAGACATATATTAATGTAGCAAAAAAGTAAAGATACTTTAGGCATATACTTGCGTAGTGCTTGAAGTAAAAAAATAAAAGGATAATAAATGAAAACAAAAAACATTTTAAATTTGTTGCCAATGCTATTTATCGCATTGGTATTGTCTACACATGCTTATGCATATACACCCGTGAAACATCCAACCCAACAAGGTGTTTATTACCCCAGTGGAATAAGTCCGAAGCATCCTACTCCTGTGGTATTTTTTCTGCAAGGAGTAAGTAATTTTAAAGATCATGAACTTAGTACATATAAGCATAGCTATGACAACTTATTAAAATTTATTGCAAGTCAAGGATATACAGTTGTTTTTACTAATCAATATAAATCATTCAAAGATATAGATAAATTTATGAAAAAAGAGGCGGCATATTTAGATACAAGCCGCATAGGTATTGTAGGACATTCAGTTGGAGGAGGAGCAGCATTTAAAGTTCTTCTCGAGGCAAAAAAGAGAGAGTGGGGAAATAAAGGTCGTTTTATATTTTCCATTGAGCCATGGTTTGCTGCTGATGTGAAGCCAAAAGAGATACGCGATCTTCGCAATACAAATGTTGTTATTCAGCAATATGGCATAGGTGGAATTAATGGTGGAAATGATGTTTCAGGTAAAGTTCCTTTAAGCCAATATTATTTACTAGACTCAATACCAGATAAAAATAAAGATTACCAAGTATTCAATGAAGGAGGCATTGGCCATGGTTATCCTTATCATACAGTAAGCGAAATGCCACATTTAGTAGACTCACTAAAGGCACTCATGGCCTATACTTTTACAGGCTCCAATAACGAATCCTTGAGAGTAAAAGCACTAGAAATTGGTACGGATGATCCTTATACCACATATAAACAGATTTTGAGTGATAAGAAGTGCTCTAATGACTGGAAAAATATAGATTATTGCATGAATTTTATGCCTACTTTGCCTTCAAATCATATAGTCAGAAGGCACATTAATCTAGATGATATAATCTACTACAAAATATCTGCTAAAAGTGGTCAAACACTTAACGTTGTTCTAGATGGACTAAGTGGAGATGCTGACCTTTATGTCAAAAAAGGTTCACTTCCTACAAAAGAAGACTATTACGCCAAATCTACACATGGAGGCACTAATAATGACCAAGTAGAAGTTGTAGTTGCTGAAGATACTGTTCTTTATATAGGTGTATATGGATTCCGAGCAGCAGACTATTCACTAACATCCACTATACATGGTAATATTACCGTAACAAATATTAAGCCTAAACAGATAACAAAAAATAGTGCAAAAATATCTTGGGATGTTAGCAAATATGCTACAGGACAGGTAGAGTATGGAGAGACAGATGAGTATGGTAATTTCAATACCAAAGAAACAAGCTTTAAGTACAAGCACCATGAGCAGCTTTTAAGAAATCTAGATCCAGGTACAACTTACCACTATAGAGTCATATCTGAAGATAAGGATGGACAAGAGGTTGTAAGCGGGGATTATACATTCAAAACTCTTAGTACTTTACCTGTAGTAACAAATGTTAAGCCTAAACAGATAACAAAAAATAGTGCAAAAATATCTTGGGATGTTAGCAAATATGCTACAGGACAGGTAGAGTATGGAGAGACAGATGAGTATGGTAATTTCAATACCAAAGAAACAAGCTTTAAGTACAAGCACCATGAGCAGCTTTTAAGAAATCTAGATCTAGGTACAACTTACCACTATAGAGTTATATCTGAAGATGAGAATGGACAGGAGGTAGTAAGTGAGGATCATACTTTCACAACATTATTTGATGTAAAGCATTATCCGCCTACTAGAACCCTTGTAGCCCGTGTAATGGATGATACTGTGCTTAGACCTACGGTCAATAACCCAACAAATGACAATGTCTATCATACAAAGATACAAATGGTAAATAAAAGTGATACTTATATCTCTGCATATCCAAAAATACAAAAATGGAATAGCGATATGTCTCTTATAAATATAGGAAATAGACTCTATAATGCTGATACACTTGAGGAGACAGACATAACAAAAGGTAAAACCCGAACAGAAGCATATCGTACCCTATGTTCTAAAGCCTCAAGTTATTTCCGCTGGTCAAATAAAGTTTCCAATAAATTTTTTGTTATTAACAGTTCATATCAATTTATGCAAGGTGAAATTACAGGAAACAATGTAAATTGTTCTGAACTAGATCGTTTTGAAGATTACGAAGTAGTTCATATGGGACCACATGAAGGTAATATAGACAATAATGACAGATATGTGGTGTTTGTTGCTAAAAAAGCAAAAGATACGAGATTCTATGTCATTTTATATGATATACAAAAACCAAAACATCGAGTATGGACAAAAATAATGCCAAATCAACAATGGAAACGGGTAACCAATGATCATAACAAAAGTTCTTGGCAACCTTCTACACTTGATTGGTTATCAGTATCCCAATCTGGTAAATATATTGTTTTAAACAATCATGCTGGTAATGGTAATGCAGAAGGAATGTATAGATATGATATAAATTTTACAAATGGAATCAAGCTAAAATTTAAAGATAAAAATGGAAATATTCGTAGTCTTGGTTCTCATGGTGATATGGGCTACGATACAGATGGTAATGAAGTTTATGTACAGATGAGTAAGAATGGGGTCTATAGTTTTAACCTAGATAAACCAACCGAATTAGGTAAAGTACTTTTACATTCTCCATATGGTGGAGGACATATAAGCTGTAGAAATATAAAACGTCGAGGATGGTGTTATGTGACTGCCAATGCTGATAAACAAGGCAGGGGACTTCAAGATGTATTTGCATTAAAAATTGATGGTACAGGAGATGAAAATGTGCAGCATTTTTCACAAACACATCTTAATTATAATTATGATGAAGCCTATGGTTCTCCTAGCCCTGATGGTACAAAAGTAATATTCAATTCTCATTGGGGAGACAGTAAAATTGGTACTTTTGTGGCTGAAGCACAATAAGTATGATGTGCTAACACTTATTTAGAATGTAGATAAGTAAAGTTCTCTCATGTCCTCAATATTAATTGAGGATATGTAGTATATTATAAATTATCCTAAATAAAGTCCACAGTGCCATATATCAACCTACCTAGGTATGACTCCTCAACACTTAAGCCAATTAAAAAAGGTTAAAATGTTAAGATAGATGAATGACAAAGGGTTCATTTTTTTGTATGATGAAGTATGTTCTTGAAATATAATTACGTTTATTTTTCAATTTATACGCATTACATACGAAAGGAGTATACAATGTCTATAAAAAACCTACTCTTACACTTTCTAATAATTTTAACAATCAGTCAAATTACATATGCAAACAATAACTGCCCTAAGTGGTTTCCTATGCCGTCAAATGATGGATTAGTGGTTGTATTGCCAATATATGATGCAAGTATCACTGAACCTGATCTTGATTGTGATGGTATTATTGATACGTTAGACCCAGATATAGATGGGGATGGGGTAGTTAATGCTTCTGATGCTTTTCCTTTAAATGCCAGTGAAAGTGTTGATACGGATGGTGATGGTATAGGTAATAATGCAGATACAGATGATGATAATGATGGGTACAGTGACATTGTAGAGATAACCGCTGGTTCTGATCCTTTAGATGCGAATAGTATACCTGCTCTTGTTGTGAAAGCTTTCCCTTCTGCCCAAGGAGGCGGTGCAGCATCTAAAGGCGGAAGAGGAGGAAAAGTGTATGAAGTTACTTCATTAGCTGATACCAATACGCCGGGTACCCTGCGTTACGGACTGACAAGTACCGAGTACAGAAACAAAGCAGAGCCTGTAACCATTGTGTTTAAAGTAGCAGGGTATATTCACCTGCAGCAACATATTCTTCTTAGAGATGATGCCTTTATCACGATTGCTGGACAGACGGCACCAGGTGACGGAATAACACTTGTTTATCCTTCTAACCCAGATGATGGTGTGATGGAGTTCAGGAATGTTCATGATATTACAATGCAATATATCCATATACGTAAAGGAGGAGATGCACCTGATACATATAGACAACAGGGATCCAACTTTTCTATTATTGGGAATTCCTATAATATCATGGTTGATCATTGTTCCATAGGCTGGGCAGGGGATGAGAATATAGGTATGTACAATGATGCACATAATGGTGGTGAAATTACACCACATAATATAAGTTTTCAATGGAGTATTAGTAGTGAAAACTTAAGACGCCCCACTAAAGTAGATGGACGTATGACAGACTCAACAGGCTTTATGGCAGGAACAGGTTCTCATGCTGAAACAGGTACGGATGTTTCTATCCACCATAACTTTTTTGCACGCAATAATAACAGAAATCCACTCTTTAAAGTAGGTAGTGGAGATGTCTCTGCAAATCTTATCTATAACTGGGGTTGGTGGGCTGCTGCTATACGTGGAGGAGCTATCTTGGATATGGTAGACAATGTCTTTAAAGCAGGACCTGCCAGACAAGGTGGTGATAGAAGACCAGAAGTTACTTTTATTCCTGCTACAGAAGGCAATGCTGCTACAGGTGTATATAGAGATCTTTCTCTCTACTTTGATGGTAACATTGGATATCACAATACTGATCCTACACAAGATGCCTGGGATACGATGATGCACCATGCAGATAATAATTTTGCTTATCTTAATGGAGAAGTGACTCCTGTTTCAAGAAGTTTCCAGCGTACACAAAAACGTCAAAGCACGCATGAAATAGATAGAGAAAATGCACTCACATTAGATACAAAATTGCTAGCTGAAGGTGGTGTAGGAAGTAGCCGACGACTCAATGAAGAGGGTATATGGGTAAACAATAGAGATACCATAGACCAACGTGTCATAGAAGACTATAGAAATAACCGAGGTGATGCATTGGTACGTTCTGTAGATATGGTAGGTGGTTGGCCTTATTATGATAATGGTGTTTACAGATATGCAACAGAAGCAGAGTTTATGGCACACCCAGAACTTTATCAACTTGATATGGGTACAGTATATGAAGACAGTGACCATGATGGCATGCCAGATATATGGGAAAACGCCCATGGACTTGACCCTAATGATCCTTCTGACAGGAATGGAGATATTAATGGAGATAGTTATACCAATTTAGAAGCGTTTTTAAATAGAATCAATGAATAAGATGAAAGGAAAAATGAATTTGAATAATATAGTAAAAATAATAATAGTCATAGTAGGTATTCAAAATATACTTTGTGCGGGGATGATTTATAAAGATACATGGGTACCTGTATCTATAGGGGACATAACAATATTTGTACCTTATACGCTTGTATTGTCAGATAGAGATAACGATGGCATAGATGATGAGACCGATACGCCTGTAGCCTATACGCAATCACTGAATATCATTATGGATGGAAATGGATATAGTATCGTC